>JARCMA010000306.1 GCA_030248405.1 Microcoleus sp. MP8IB2.171 | reverse complement strand
TGATAGATTTTAGAGACATAATATATGCTGGACACTGAAATTATTTTTCGGTCATCATTGGGTCATTATAGGATCAATTATTCTGTGGTTGCCTCTGATACAAAAAATTCCTGTCGAACTGTCGCGCCCCGATCTTGCCAAGCTTTATCCAGAAGTACCATTAGCTAAAAACTGTGGGTTTTCTCAAGTAGTAGAAATTGGGATGCTATCTGCTGAATCCGATTTTATGCTAAATGCTGTTTTCCAAGATAATACTCATATTACCATCGGAGTAGTGCGACTAAGGCAGGACGTTCATGACTGGGATCGGAGGAAACAGCAACGCTGGCAAATTGCTTCGCAGTATTTATTTGGGAATGGTATAGAAATAGGAGCTTTACATTCACCATTGAAAGTTCCAGCGAATGCTAAAGTTTCTTATGTAGACCGTATGTCTGTTTCCGATCTAAAAAAGCATTACCCCAAATTTGACGAGAATAAATTGGTAAAAGTTGACATTGTTGATGATGGAGAGTTTTTGTTAAAAATACCGGATGCTTCTGTAGATTTTGTCATTGCTAATCATATGATCGAGCATTGCGAGAATCCTATAGTAACGATCGAAAACTACTTGAGAGTTCTCAAGCTGGGTGGAATTATCTATATGGCTGTACCAGATAAGCGGTATACCTTTGACAGTCAGAGACCTGTAACCTCTCTAGAGCATCTGATTCGCGACTACAAAGAAGGGCCTCAATGGTCGCGACGAGAACACTTTGAAGAATGGGTGAGATTGGTCGAAAAAACTCATACAAATGAAGTTGAAAAACGCATTAAACAATTACTGACAATGGATTACAGTATTCACTTTCATGTATGGACTCAAGAAAGTTTTTTGGAATTACTCCTCTATTGCCGTGAGCAATCTGAGCTCAAAATAGAAATAGAATTAGTTCAAAAAAGTGTCCATGAATTCCTTACGGTAATGAGGAAAACTTAAAAATTAAAATATTTATCAAGGGATATATAGCCTTTCTCAGAAAGATGAGGTACTATCCGGCATAGGGCATAGGGCATAGGGCATAGGGCATAGGGCATACCTCACTTTTTTGACAACCGCTATATCTGATGCTCAATATTCATCTATAACAGCAAGCAACATAAACCAAATCATAATAGTTTGACAGTATAAACATAAAAGACATAAGCATAATGCCTGAGATATAGACAATAAGCTTATGATTGAAGTTACTCATTGACTTAGTTCGCAGATATCTGATACTTGAGAGGAAATAATCCAAAATGGAAGCTACTAATAAAATCTTTAATGATCCGAGCCATGATAACATCCCAAAACAAGATGTTCAACAAAGTAAAATATATACAGTCCATGAAGATCAAGTTATTGATATTTTAAAAGTTTTCAAATTTACCGAAACTTCCAGGGAAGTATTAGTAGATTTTTCCATAGACTTACCCAAGGCAAACACAAAAGTAGATCCCAGTTCTGTAATTATTGGAGGCTGGGCAATAGGCAAAAACTCTCGCGTTGCTTCGGTTGAGTTAATCTGTGAGGATCGAGTTATCAAGAAGACGGCTGTTAATGGATCTCGACCAGACGTAGCTCAGGCTTTCCCTCAAGTGCCTAATGCTGAAAATAGTGGGTTTACAGCGCAAGTAAAACTAATGGGAATACCATCTGAAGGTGAACTCCTTCTCCAAGCTATTTTCGACGATGAAAGTTGCGTTCCCCTGGGAGTAGTGCGATTTTTACAGAAACCCCTCAATCCTCGTTATGAATCTGTGCAGTCTGAAACAAAAAAGGAATTACAGCAGTTGCAGTCTCAGGTTCAGGAGATAGCATTAGATGTGGCACGATCGCAATCTCAGGTAGACCAAATCGAGACCGAGATGAAAATCTAGGCAATTACTCATCCGGATCAGAATTAAGTAGTGGGAATAAATAAGGGGAAATACTCATAAACATGGCTTCTTCCAGAAGTCATGTTTTGGTCTTTTTATATCTTTTAAGAGAGAATATAATTCTTGTGAAACAATTTCAATCCTTTTTGCCAATTGCTGTGACAGCTACATTTATATCTGGATCGATAGTTCTTGCTGAAATCCCCATAAATAGCATAAATGCCCAAAGTTCTAACAATCAACCTTTTTGGGTTTCCAGCCAGAATAGAACGATTAACAATACTGCGAACTCAGTTAAAAAATCAGATTTTTTCAAAATAGCAGATTCCCCTAACAATGGCTATAGCTATGGTTACGCTCCTTCTCTTGTCAAGGACAACGGAATTTATCACACGTTTTATTGTTCCAGCCCTGAACCAAGAGCAGGACTTGATGCCATACGCTATGTCTTTTCTCAAGATGGACTGAAGTGGTCTGCTCCGCGAGTTATCCTCAAAGCTAAGCCCAGGATTGAATCCAAAACTAAAAAAATGACCAATCGAGCGGCTTGCGACCCTAGTTTAGTTTACTATCAAGATTACTACTATCTTTTCTATTCTAACCAGCATCAAACAGGTTCAGAATTAGGAACTCGCAACGCAACTCAGACTACTATTTCCGTAGCTCGCGCTCGCAAGATCACCGATCCTTACTTGACATACACCGAAAGAGGCACATGGGAAGAGAATCCACCCGATGTAAAAATGATTATTCTGCCACAAGTTAAACGCAGCGGCAACCGACAGAATTACGGAGCTGGCCAACAGACGGTAATCGTTAAAAATGGGCAGTTATATATGTGGTACACGGATGACTCGCTTTACCCTAACGAAGGGCCACGCATATATTTATTGAAGTCAAACGACCCTATAAATTGGAATGGGACAGCTATAGCGACAAGTCTCACCAGAACTGCTTCCGTTGATATAAAATACGATCTTCAGAGCGATAGATTTGTCCTCGTGCGAATTCTCCGAAGTCACCGTAGAGATTCTTCATTGTCTACTGCTTACTCTACAGACGGAATTAACTGGAAGGGTTTTAGGACACTTTTGCCCCAAACTCAATTCCCAGCTTTTGCTCACAATGTAGGAATCAGTAGCGATCGCCAAGGACATTTAATAAATGGAGAAAATTCCATTGTGGCTTTTGGAGTGCCTTACAATCTTAACAGTCAAGATACGTGGGGCAAGTGGGATTTATTTGGATTAAGAGTAAATCTAGATTCGCCTCCCTAATAAATTTTATCCTCTCTACTGAATGATTTATGTCCCCCCTTTTTTAGAGATAGGGGGGAGCGATTAGCTGTAGCCAATATCAATGAAATTCCTCTAATCAACCAACCTTAATGTGGTACTTTAATTGAACCGATCCAAAAATAATGCGACTTCCATCTTCAAGGACAGCCTGTAGAATTATTTGGAATTCAGGAGGCATTCCTATTACTCCTACTGCTGTCATAAAACCACTATTTTCCGAGTGAGATACTCCCGAAAACACTTCATATACATCAGGACGACAGTAGTTGAAATTAGTCTCTTGAACCAGTTGGTCGTTGCAGATGAACTCTACCTTCACAGCCTGGGATTTTTTGCTTAATATCCAGCCACCAATTGTAATGGAGTTGGCAGTAACCTGAGCGCCAACTTCTGGAAAGTCGATAGCAGATCCCCACAACAATTCAGGATCTACTTCTAACAAAGATACATCTAAGATTTCAAGACATGGCAGAACTTTTAAACTATAATCTTCTCGATCTCTAGTTAGATTTTGATTGTAGCAAGGATCGTGGTCAATGATACTTTTCCATTTTTGCTTCATCGTTTCGATTTCTTGCTGAAATCTTAGCTGTTTTGCGGTTGTATTTTCAGTCCCGCGGCTCTTCGATTCGTGGTGGTACAAAACTACATGAGGCAGATAAATATTGCGGTAGCCAAAACTTACCATTCTCAGGCAAAGATCGATATCATTAAATGCCACAGCAAGTTGTTCGTCAAATCCTGCGATTTTTTCAAATACATCTCTCCGACACATCAAACACGCTGCTGTCACTGCTGAATAATTGTTAGCTGAAATAAGTTGCCGAACATATCCTGGATGACCAGCCGCAAAATACTTGTGGCTGTGACCCGCTACACCTCCAAGTCCGATAATCACTCCAGCGTGCTGAATCGTATTATCAGGATAGAGCAATAAAGCACCAATAGCACCGATTTTAGATCTTTGAGCCTGCTCGACCATTGCCTCAATCCAGTCTGGGGTGATGACTTCTGTATCATTATTCAAAAACAGAAGGTAGTCACCTTTTGCTTGAGTTACGCCATAGTTATTAATGCGAGAATAATTGAAAGGTATGTCATACTCATAACACTTAAAGCGATTGGGTTCTCGGCATTTCCAAGCGGCAATTATTCCTGCTGTTTCTGGTTCGTCACTACCATTGTCGATGACGATTACTTCGTAATTGGGATAGGTACTTTTTTCAAAAAGAGACTTCAGACAACGATCCAGAACATCACCTAAATTTCTGGTAGGTATAATGATGCTGACAAGTTTGTATTCGGGAATTTGATAGCGGATGGTATAAATTCCGGGAAATTCAGGATGACTAACAATTTGCTTGGCTTTTTCTCCACGTCGCTCTAGTGCATCTGTCAGTGCATTTATCGCAGCTTGATCAGCGTAGGATTTGGCTTGATGATTGCCCGCAGTAGACTCTGAATGAATTCTCCAGTGATAGAGAACTTTGGGAATATGAAAAATTTTGTCTGTTTTCTCTGTGACTCTGAGGACTAAATCGTAATCCTGACTGCCTTCGTATCCAACTCGAAACCTCCCTACTTGCTTGACTAGGGAATGGCGATAAACACTTAAGTGACAAGTGTACATTCGGGAGAGCAAGGAATCGGGACACCAATCCGGTTTGAAAAATGGGTCAATGAGCTTGCCTTGTTCGTTCAATTTATCCTCATCAGAATAAATCATGTCGGCTTCTGGATGCTGATTCAGGAAAAGAGCCATTTCGTAAAGAGCTTCCGGTGCCAAGATATCATCATGGTCGAATAAAGCAATAAATTCTCCGGTTGCCACTTCTAAAGCTGAGTTTGACGAAGCAGAGATATGACCGTTTTGATTCCTAAATACTACTTTGATTCTTTCATCTTTGGCAGCATATTTTTCCAGAACTTCTTTGATATAGGGTTTGGTGGAAGTGTCATCGGCAATACATAGTTCCCAGTGCGGATAAACTTGAGCGATAACAGACTCGATCGCCTCTTGCAAAAGTTCTTTAGGAGTGTTGTACACTGGCATGATGATACTAATCAGAGGCTGATACTTAAACACCTTGACTTGTTCAGCCATCTGCCGGAGGTCTTCAGGCTTTGGTGAATTTTCCTGGAGCCACAATTCATAGATATCTGAACTACAGGGAATTCCTTGAAAGGTTCCCTCAAAATTATTTCTTTTCTGCAATATTTTTGCGATCTGAAAGGAAGCCTCAGTCTCATCTGGCTTAATGTGAAGGGCCATCTGATAAAAAATAATTGCCTCTTCATACTCATGTCTTCTAACTAAGGCATTGGCTAACTGGCAATATAATTGAGGAGCGTCTGGCTTAAATTCTAATAATTTGTGGTAGAGTTCTACATCATCTGGGTTCTGCTCAATAGCCTGGTAATATAAGCGAATAGCTTCCTGTGAATACATCCGAATTTGCTGTTGGAGAGTATCTGCCAACTTTTCGGGAAACAAAGGCAGATGTGGCTGAAGCTGAATCGCGCGCCGATAAGCCCCGATCGCCTCATCCCACTTTTCCAACTTCACCAAAGCATCCGCCAAGTTATAGTGAGACCAATGGAAGCCTGGATTTAGCCCGATCGCACTTCCATACACTTCCACCGCCTCTTCCCACTTCTCCTGCTTAATCAGCACATCCCCTAAATTATTGTGCGACCAAGAAAAATCTGGCTTAAATGCGATCGCCAGACGATACGCAGCAACCGCCTCATCCAATCTGCCTTGTCCTTGCCAAAGATCCCCCAAATTGTGATGAACTTCCCACAAATCCGGCTGAATTTCGAGAGCTTTTTGATAAATTATTACCGCTTCATCTACCTCGCCATTTTTAACAAGAGCATCTCCAAAACTATGATAAATTTCGGCTGAATTAGAGGCTAAATCTAAGGCTTGGCGATAGGAGCAAATAGCCTTATCCCACTCTCCTTTTTTTGCAAAAGCTTTTCCTAAGCTGTAGTGAGGCTTAGCATAATTGAAGCTAGCATTGACTATACTATAGGAATCGCGCCCTTTCTTCCTGTCTTGTTCGTCACCTTCTGAATATATTCTTTTTAAAGCCAAAGATTGCGTATTTAATAAATTGTTAAGTGGTTGGCGCGCGAGCAATGAATCGGGATTGTTGTTAAGAGGAAATTCTATGATATTATTGGTTTCGCTGTTCATACCCTATACCTGCTAAAAATTAAGACAGTCAAATCCTTTTGACTTATTATTCTTTTGCTTGAATCAGTATCCGGAAAATCTTCTAATTTTTGACCAGTTCAATCGCGCGGTTGTAAGCGTCGATCGCCCCATCAATTTCGCCTTTTTCTTGCAAAGCATCACCTAATTTTTGGTGAATTTCCCAGATATCTGGTTTCAATTCAATGGTTTTTTCATAACACCCGATCGCCTCATCTAACTCACCGCGACTGTCTAAAACTTCCCCCAAACTTTGATAAGCTTGAGCAAAGCTGGGATTTAATTCGATCGCCGTCCGATAACAGGCGATCGCATCTTCCCGCCGATCGAGACTAGCCCAAACTTTCCCCAAACTGTAATGAGACCCCTCATAATACGGATTCAGTTCGATCGCCTGCTGGTAAGATGCGATCGCATCATCCCACCGTTTCTGAACGCTCAAAACTTCCCCTAAATTGTGATAGGCATCCGCATAACTCGGCTGCAACTGAATCGCCCGCTGGTAACAGGAAATTGCCTTCTCCAACTTGCCATGTTCGAGCAAAGTATTGCCCAGAGTAAAGTGTTCCTCAGCCGTTGCCCAATTGATATCTAAAGTGAGAGCTTCATACCAGTATTCTGCCCCTACTTGCGGCTGGCCAGACTGCAAAAAGACCTTGGCTAAATTCCGGTAAGCCACTACTAAATCCGGTTTAATTTCAATTGCTTTTTGATAACAAGCAATTGAGTTTTGCCACTGTTTGTGATGAGCATAAATGCTGCCTAAATTCGCATGAATTTCAGCAAAATCTGGCTGAATTTCCAAGGCTTGAACGTACCAATACCGAGCTGCATCTACTTTTCCCATTGCTTGGGTAGCATTCCCCGCAATCTTGTAAGCAATTGCCACCTCCGGTTTGATTTCAATGGCTCGCTTGCACTCAGTTATCGCTTCCTCAAATTTCCCCTGGGTGTAATAAGATTCTGCCTGTTTGATGTATGCTTCTGCACTGAGAGAATTGACAACTGTCACAGGTTTACCAGAGTCGATCGCCCTAGCAGACAATCTGAGAGTTTCCGCAGATTTTGCAGGATTATTTATCTCTACCGAAGAAGCAATTGTATCCCCAGTTTCCGCCGCAGCTTGGCGACTGTTTTGATGGGCGTTTACCTGTGTCGCCGCAGGAACAGAATCCACTGCTTTACTCCCAGATACTGAATAGTTGCCGTTAAGTGCCGCCGCTTTTTGCAAGCAGACAGCAGCTTCATCCAACTTGCCTTGTTTTGTCAGCGCTTTCGCTAGATTTTGGTAAACACCATTCAAGTTTGGATTTAACTCGATCGCGCGCTGGTAACACGCGATCGCCTGAGCGATTTTACCTTGCCGAAACAAAATATTTCCCAGTTTAAAGTGGTGCGCGGGAGATACCTTTTCCGGTTCCAACGAAAACGCTTCGTACCAACACTCATTCGCCTCTTCCTGCTTGCCATCTTGCGTCCACACGCGAGCCAAATTCCGATAAGCTGCTGCTAAATTTGGCTGGAGGGCGATCGCCTTTTGGTAACAAGCGATGGCCTGCGATCGCTGTTGTGTCATGGCATACAAACTGCCGAGATTTACGTGGGCTTGCACGTCGCTAGAATTAATTTTGACAACTGTTTGATAGCACTCGATCGCCTCTGCTAAATTCCCCCGCCCTTGCAAAACACTGCCCCACAGTTTGTAAGCAGCCACCGCATCAGGTTGAATTTCAATAGCTCGCTGGCACTCAGCAATAGCGCGATCGAATTGTTTTTCAGCGCAATAGGATTCTGCCCGCTGAATGCAGTTATCCGCCGTATCCTGCCTCCGAAAATCTGTCGTAAAACCGCTGTCAACAACCGTCACCTGCGACAAAACATCAGCAGAGTTGGGAATAGCGGGTGCAGAATTTGCCGAATTGGCGATCGTATTTAACAGTTGCGGTACAGCAGGAATTGTTGCCTGCTGCTGCAACTGTACGCGAGGTTTGTCAGTGGAAATTGTGGAATCTAGTTGCAAGGCATTAGCTGGAACATTTGCCTGCAAAGTAGATGTTTGGAGATTCAGAGGTAACTCAGCTTTTGGGTTTGCACCCACCACTACTGTATTCAACAAATCCCCAGAAATATTAGCAGGACTTTCAATATTTTTTCGATAATTAGCAACTTCTTCCTGTAACTTTCTTTGAGCTTTGAGAGCATTTCCTAACTGTTGGTAAGCCTGGTTAAAATTGGGGTTTAACTCGATCGCGTGGCAGTAACAGCGTATAGCCTGCGTTACCTGATTCTGTCTCAAAAAGTTATCGCCCAATTGGATGTGTTCTTCAGGCGTTGCTTTGGCAGGTTCCAGAGAATACGCTTTAAACCAGCACCCGTCAGCCTCCGATAGCTGCCCCATTTGCGCCCATACGCGAGCTAAATTTCGGTAAGTTGATGCTAAATTTGGCTGAAGGGCGATCGCCTTTTGGTAAAATGCGATCGCCGATTGCCACTGCTGTTCCTGAGCATAAAGCGTCCCCAAATTAGTATAAGCTTCAGCAAAATCAGGATCGAGTTCAATAGCCTTAGCGTAGCAATTTTTCGCTTCATCTACCTTGCCTTGAGCTTGCCTAGCATTACCCCAAATCTTATAAACCCTCGCATCTGGTTTAACTTGGATAACTCGCTGGCAAGCAGTCGCCGCCTGCTCAAATTTCCTTTGAGCATAAAACGATTCTGCACCTTGAATGTAGACTTCAATATCATCAGGGTTTAAAGCTAAAACACCTGGAATGTTATTGTGAGTAATTACTGTATTTTTCATCGGCACAGATGTTGATTTTTGGTAAAAAACTAAAGCCAGATCCCAATTTTTTTCTTGAGCGTACAGAGTTGCAAGGTTAGTATAAACTTCGGGAAAATTTGGCTGAAGTTCCAGAGCTTTTGTGTACCAATGCTTTGCCTTAGCTAAATTTCCTTGTACTTCACTGATCTTTCCCAAAGTTTTGTAAGCTGGTGCAAAATCAGGTGTGTGTTTCAGGGCTTGATCGCAAGCAGCTAAAGCATCACCTAACTTGCCTTGTTCTAAATAAAATTCTGCCCGTTTTTGGAAATAATCTGCTGATTCTTGGTTCATAATAGCGCTAGGTTTTTTAAAGTTGTCGAGCGAAATGAAATTTACTGCATTTTTTGAGGGAATGAGATTAATCTTCCCAATCATTTTTTTGAGATAATTCAAATTTACTAAAATATCTTCAGTCAATGGATTTTGATACATTAACTGTCGGATTGGCTGGCACTCAAAGTTCTCTCCTGTTAAGTAATAATTTTCTAAATTTAGCTGCTGACCGATCGCCCAATAGTAATGCCTGATATAATTCGGAGATGTCAGCTCAATTACCTTGGTTCCGGGAGAACAGAAGATAATATTTGTTAGACCACTGCCGTGCGGCGCAACAATTACTTTGGCACGAGCAAATAAAGATATTTGCTCCTGAAAAGTCATAGATTCTAGTAGCACTGGCACAAAGCCAAATCCGCTTAAAAAATCTATTACTTTCTCTTCATTGATGACTCGCCGGTAGCTGCATTTGCTGCGGCTGATATAAATGCGTTCTGGGTAAGAATTTTTGCGATCGCTGGCGAAGGTTTTTTGGAGTGTATGAGATTTTTCCCTTGAAAAAACTCGCCTCAAAAACTCAAGCCCCTGGGTTGACAGCCAGCCCAAATATCCGGCAAAAGAGGGAACAATTAACTTTTTGGCTTGAATGTAAGGATGGCGATCGCTCTCGATAATTTTATATTCAGGAATCCCCAATGCTTTCAGGGTTTCTCGCTGAAAAGGCTGCTGGCAGCTATTAACCAAAAACCCATCTATCTCTTCCAGATTTACCCCCCAACGGTGCAGAATTTCAATCCGGGGCAAGATATCCACCATCCAGTGAAAATAGACATTTCCCGAAAGTCCGGCTAATACCGCCACCGTACCGTCTATCTTTTCTAAAGGTGGCAATTCTTCCGGTTTTAAATTCAAAAACCTGTGCTGAGTAGAATGTTGATTTTCGCATCCCGGCAACTCGCCCGGATATTCGCGGGAAAGTTCGGGTAAAAACCGATCTTGTTCATCGATAATAGCAATAGCATTGCAAATCATCCAAGAATTTTTCTGCGGTACAATCCAAGCCCGCCCGTTTGGGAGCGAAGTCACAAAGGTTTCCGGCGACTCAAAAGCTGTTTTTGCCTGGCCGTCGCAAGAATATACGCCATCACCTAACTGCACGGGCTCAAACTGTTTAAAAATCCGCCTGAGACACCGCTGACAATCTAAACCCTGACATTCCAATTTCTGCTGTTCGTTCCCATTAACAATGGAGGGCTGTTTTATGCTTGTTAAGTCCGAGTCAGAGTCCGACAGGGGTTGAAACCCCTGTCTCATAGCTGAAGTCCTCTGAAGAGGACTAAAACACGACTCTTTAGTCCACTTTAGTGGACTTTTGCTATTAGCCAGGGGTTTTAACCCCTGGCGGGCTGAGGGAGAATGAATCAAATTCTGTTGTTGTTCCAATACGGCCTGCAATCTATCAGAAACATCAGATCGATCGCCCGCAATTACCAGCACTAGGCGGTAAATTACAATCGCTGCCGAAAATCGTTGCTGCCGACTCAAGCAATCAGCCAGCCGCAAGTAAATATCTACATTCTGAGGTTGAATTTGTAAAGCTTTTTGGTAATATTGTTCCGCTTGTTCGTACCCACCATACTCGAATAAGGCGTTTCCCAAATGGAAGTAAGTCTCTGCTAAATTAAGGAGCAAGGAGGAAGGATGAAGCGGATTTTTAGCAAGACTAGAAATGGCAGAACTAGAGCCGTTTTTTCCTTGAAGTTGCCTGAGAAATCGGACACAGGCTATTTGAGATCGATCGAGTTCATTGATATCTGCTAGGGAAGTCAACCGCATCTCTACGTGCCGGCAAAAACCCTCAACAAACTCGCTTTGCAGAGCAATAGCATTTTGGAAACATAGCATTGCCTCAGCTAATTTGCCTTGTGCCATCAGGGAAACAGCCCGATCGCCATACACCGAAACCCGATCGGGCTGTTTGCTAATTACCAGCTCAAAACATTCTCCAGCAAAAGTATGCAGCCCCAATTGTTGGAATGCTTTCCCCAAATTGTAACGGGTAACAACTAACTCTGGCTGCAACTCGATCGCCCGGCGGTAAAGGGCGATCGCTTCCTCTGGCTTCCGGATCTCCAATAGAACAATACCTAAATTATTGTACAGAGCCGCATCATCGGGCGCAACAGCTATTCCCGCTTGAAAAACTGCAATTGCTCGATCAAATTTGCCCTCCTGGGCCAGAATGCAGCCCCAATTGCTATAGGCATTTACCGCGTAGGGCAAAAGTGCTTTTTCAGAGCTTTTTTTCCAGCAGGATATCGCTTGCTGGTAACTGTCAATTGCTGCTTCTATTTTTCCTTGCTCTTGAAAAACAGTGCCTGTATTGTAGAGACTTTTAACATTTAAATTGGCATTTTGTTCGATAGCTTCGGTGCTGATCATAGTTAAATTACTAATTTCGATCGGAAACAGTCTTTCTGAGCCGTTTCGCGCGGTGAATTTTTGTTGTGGGGCAACAGAGCACCCTTCTCGTAATGTTTAAATTATAGGAATGGTAGATATACCGTAGATCTGGTTAAAATTTAGATAATTTCAAAGTTGTTTGACCCAATATTCAGGTTAGAACCGACTTGGGCGACGATCGACACTTGACCGTTTTGATTGCGGTAGTACAGCAAACCGTCAACCGGGTTGTAGACGACATTAGCCGCGCCGGCTGCCCCCGGAACGTTGGGATTGAAATTGGGGTCGGTAATAAATTGGTTGCCAGTTAGATTGCCCGGTATCAAAGCATTAAACACAGATCGATCGAGCTGAATTTTATCTTCTGTAGGATTAAAATCTGTCAGGGTATCCATATTATCGACTCCGACAAACTCAAAGCGGAATGTATCCGCCCCTGCACCACCAGTGAGGGTATCATTTCCTCTGTCACCAGAAACAAGATCGTTGCCGGCACCGCCTTCTAGGATGTCATGGCCTTTACCGCCAAACAACATATCGTTTCCTTCGCCACCTCTAACGGTGTCATTTCCTCTGTCGCCACGTACCAAGTCATCTCCGGCGCCGCCCTCAACCAAATCACTGCCTTTACCGCCGTACAAAGCATCATTTCCTTCGCCTCCGAAAAGGTTGTCATTGCCCTTTCCACCGAAAAGGTTGTCGTTGCCAGTACCGCCGAAAAGGTTGTCGTTGCCGAGATCGCCATACAGGAAGTCATCGCCACCACCGCCGTCAACTAAATCATCACCTTTACCTCCAAACACAGTATCGTTGCCTTCGCCACCGAACAAAGCATCATTGCCCCGACCGCCGAAAATGTTGTCGTTGCCTTCACCACCGTTTACGGTGTCGTTGCCGCGATCGCCATACAGGAAGTCATCTCCAGTACCGCCGTCAACTAAATCATCACCTTTACCTCCAAACACAGTATCATTGCCACTGCCGCCTAGAAGGTTGTCGTTGCCGCGATCGCCAAAAAGAACGTCCTCGCCAGCACCGCCGTCAACTAAATCATTGCCTTTACCGCCGTAGATAGTATCATTGCCGTTGCCGCCTCTCAAGGTGTCATTGCCATCTCGAGCAAACATGATGTCATTGCCGCCAAGACCGGCAACTTCATCGTTACCAGAACCTAGAATGATTTCATCCGAACCGGTGCCGCCGTTAATCTTGTTTGGTGTATCCGGCGAGCCTTGGATAATTAGACCGCCAAGAGCGTTCGGTTGAACGCTTAGGGGTTGAGTGGGATTTGTTATTTGGGACATAGCCAGTCATCTCGAATGGGGGGATATCTATCGGGAGTCTTTAGATATCTGGTGAAATTTACTAGCTAAAATCCTAATTTCCGGAATTGGTATATCTAAAATCACTCAAAAAAAATCAAACTATTTGTTTGATTTTTCCCCCTTGAAAAATACTGCTGCAACCGGAACTATTTAACTATCCATACGTCTTTAATTTCCAACTATTTTCGGTGAACCAGAGTTGCACTAGCTTGGTCTGTAGGAACTAGCAAGACTTCGCTAATATTGACATGAGGCGATCGCGTGGCGCAAAAATATACTACATCGGCTACATCATCCGCCGTCAAAGGTGTAAGTCCTTGATAGACATTCTTTGCCTTTTCTGCATCGCCGTGAAACCGGACATTGCTAAATTCTGTTTCCACCAAACCGGGTTCTATTTCCGTCACCCGCACCGGTGTTCCCAAAAGGTCTTGTTTCAACCCTTCAGAAATCGCTCTCACCGCTGCTTTAGAAGCGCAATAAACACTACCTTTCGGGTAAGCTTGGCGGCCTGCTATTGAGCCGATATTCACTACGTGGCCGCGGCCTCGGCTTACCATTCCCGGCACGATCGAGCGAGTCATGTAAAGCAAGCCTTTAACATTGGTATCAATCATTTCTTCCCAATCTTGAAAGTTGCCTTCGTGCAGTTTGTCTAAACCACGGCTCAATCCCGCATTGTTAATCAGAATATCGATGTTTTTCCACGCATCGGGAAGCGCAGCAACAGCCGATTCGACTTGCGGGCGATCGCGCACGTCCAATTCTAGCAAGTAAATCTCGTTCATCGATGCGACCGATTTTGTTTCTACAAGTTCCTTTGCCAGTCGATCGAGCTTTTCAAGACGGCGGGCTGCTAAAATTAGTTTGGCTCCACCTTTGGCGAATATCTTGGCACAGGCTGCTCCGATACCGCTACTCGCACCTGTAATGAAAACAATTTGATTTTGGATAGAAATCATTTTTTGTCAGTTGTCAGTTGACTGTTGGCTGTTGACTGTTGGCTGTTGACTGTTGACTGTTGACTGTTGACTGTTGACTGTTGACTGTTGTCATTGGTTATTTGTTAGTTTTGTTATTTGTTAGTTGTTATTTGCTAGAGCCTTTATCGCTATAGTGGGGTATGTTTAATTCCTTATAATGAGATTTTTTTATCTTCAAATATGTATCTCGTGTGACTAATAACCGCTATACCACTTACCACTTACTAATCACCAATCACCAATCACCCATTACCCATGCCCCATGCCCCATGCCCATAACACCTATTTTATTACTTGACAACCCGCAATCGCACACTAACCGTTGCAATTCCGCCTTGTCGCATCAAAACTGCTGAAACCCACCGATTTTCGGGCGTAGCCGGAGCTTTACCTACTTTAAAAATTCCCCCGGAATTTAGCAACTCCAGCTCGACTTCTGAGGGATTAAAAAAGGTTTTTTCGGTAATGGGTTCCTCCAAAACAGTCCCTATTAAAATATCATCCCCGATCGGCTCTCGCACAATGGCATCAAAATGGTACTCTTCGCCCACTTTAACTTGCTCCGGAAAATTCACTTGAATTGTGGGAGGATTTTGACCAGAACTAAGCTGAGTTTGTTCTGCTAAAATCTCTTGACTAACTATTTTTTCACCTTCAAAGCGCTGCTGGGAACGGATGGTAGATTTGAGAGTTAATTCTCTGCCATCCTTTTTTTGAGTGCCGGCAATTGTAGTTATGGTTTCTGCGAGAATCGCGCTACCTTCGGTTTTCCAAGATTTGATCTCGGTGCGGTAATTTAAACTCGGATATCTCTCCCAGAGTTGGGTGAGGGCTTTTTCCATGCTTTGGCTGTTTAAGCCGTCAGAATGAGTAAAATTCTGGCTGTAAAATGCCATTACTGCTTTGACATCGCGGCGGTTGGCTGCTGCGTCAATTTCTGTTAGCAGTTTTGTGAGTGGGGCAGGGGCATTTGCAGGGGTTTGGGCGATCGCCCGGGGAGTCGCCGCGATCGCACTGATCGCTCTTACTGCACTCGGATGCAGCACGCCAGCACTTACCACTGTTAAACATAACAACATTTGAGCGATCGACAGCCCGCATTTAAAGCCAAAAACGATCGGGCGTTGGCGCAGCCCGCCCCTACGGGGGCTACGCCAACGAAGAGGATCGGCTTTTTCGTCCCGACGGCTGCAAAAATACTGAGATACACTTGGCACTAAATTCAAAAAATTACGCATTAGATGATACTTTGGTTATTTGTCAGGGGTCGTGGCGCAGGCAACTGTTCGACTGCAACGAAAACTGACAACGGA
>JARCMA010000305.1 GCA_030248405.1 Microcoleus sp. MP8IB2.171 | reverse complement strand
GCCAACTTTACCGAAGCTAATTTGTTTGCGGCCAACTTAACCGACGCTAGCATGATTCGCATTAATTTGATGAAGGCAAATTTGAGTTGGTCAACTCTCAAAGCGGTAAACCTGACAAATGCCATCCTCAGCGAGTCGCTTTTAGAAAGAGCTAACCTGAATCAGGCAATTCTCAGCGGGGCGATGCTCAGCGGGGCTAACCTGACTGGTGCAGACTTGCGCCAAGTAACGATGGTGGGAGCTAATCTGAGCGAAGCTAATCTGAGCAATGCTAATTTGAGAGTTGCTAATGTGAGTTGGTCAACGCTGGCAAGAGCTAATTTGAGCGGTGCTAATTTGTACCGGGCAAAGCTTTGCTGGTCTAATTTTAGCGGGGCTGTTTTGTTGGAAGCGGTTTTGATTGACGCTAATCTCAATCGAACTAACTTCCGCGATGCAGATTTGAGGCGGGCAATTATGCCCGACGGCACGACTAATGACAGTTGACAGTTGACAGTTGACAGTTGACTAATATCATGTCCGGTTGAATAGTTATCATACTTTTGTCCGATCATGCCCAATGCCCAATGCCCACCCTTCGACTTCGCGAGCGGGCAAGATGCCCTATGCCCTGTTTGGCCAATGCCCTGTTTGGCCAATGCCCAATGCCCGTAGAGGTTTTATTACCAATTAACCGGACTTGATATAATGACTGTCAGTGAATTATTGATTCTGGTTGCATCTGGACTTTTTGCCGGAATTCTAGCTGGATTTTTGGGTATCGGCGGCGGTACGGTGCTCGTGCCTTTGTTGGTGGCTCTCAAGTACGCTCCGGTGCAAGCGGTTGCTACTAGCGGTTTGTCGATCGTCATTACAGCTATTTCTGGCAGCATCCAGAATTGGCGCATGGGCTACCTCAGCTTGAGCCAAGTCGCAGGCATCGGATTTCCCGCAGTCATCACAGCACAAATCGGTGCTTATTTGGCGGGGATATTTCCGCCTTACTTGCTGTTACTTACTTTTGGGTTGTTGCTGTGGCTGAATATTTATTTGATTGAAGTTCGCAAGCGCCTGACAGCTAAGAAGAAACCGGAACTAGAACAAGAGGAACTAGGAGACAAGCGGGACAACGAGAAAATGCTCAATTACCAATTACCAATCACGAATTACCCAATAATTCAAATATTTTATTCGATCCAACTTTTGCTAAAATTGCTACCGGCAGTGCGGCAGGTTTATTAGCGGGTTTGTTTGGTGTAGGCGGCGGCGTAATTATGGTTCCCCTGCAAATTTTGCTGTTAGGAGAAAGCATTAAAACCGCAATTCAAACCAGCTTGGGCGTCATCGTCATCACGGCAATTTCGGCGACGGCGGGACACGCGGCGCGCGGGAATGTTTTGTGGGTTGTGGGGTTGATTCTGGGCGGCGGCGGTTTGTTGGGCGCGCAGGTGAGCACGCGGTTTTTGCCGAGATTGCCCGATCGCACTATTAGTTTAGCTTTTCGATCGCTCTTGGCAATCTTATCGATTTATGTTTTCTGGCAAGCTTGGGAAAAATTTAGTAACGGGTAATTGGTAATGGGTAAGGTGCGCGGCAGAAGAGCCCCCTACGAAAAAATCCGGGAAGGTGCCCGCGCTGCACCCTACGAAAAACTAATAACTAAGAAACATCTCCCAAAAAGCCAGTCTGGAACAGGCAGGATGCCTGTTCCACAATAATTATTGGAGATGTCTAAGACTAATTTGCTGATAGTTTCTTCACGGCGCGAGTCAGACGCTGCAAATAAGGCTTGACAATTTCTTGATTTTGCCTCTGCAACTCGGAAACTTGCTGCTGCAAATGCTGAATCTCGGTTTGCAACATCCCTGTGTCTATTGTGGGTCGATCGAGCAAATCCTGCAATTGCTTCAGAGAACCTTGGATTTCATTCAAGTCTACTTCAGTCGATCGCTCCTGTAACTGAGCCGTAATAGTTTTAACTTCAGTTAACTTTTCGCCCATCAATAAAAATCGGACGTTGACATTTTCCCAATCATGCTCTCTGAGGGCGCTAGTTTCCAAAATGCGGAGTTTTTGCTGCAAATCCGACAGTTGCGTGTTGAAATCCTGAGAATCTGCCGGCAGCGCCTGGGCTTGGCGTTCGAGGGAGGCTACGGCAGCTTGTACCTCGGCGATGACGCCGGATTCCAAACCGAGGAGTTTCTGCTGCAAGTCGGAGACGGCGGTGTAGAGTTCCGCAGGTTCTCCAGGTAGTATCTGAACTTGGTGCGAGCGACGTTCTACTGCGGCCTGTACGTCCGTAATCGCAGAATTTGCCTTGTATTGCATTTGTTGCTCGAAACGCTGGCGATTGGCGAGATTCAGCGAGAGTGCTGCGGTTAAGGGGGCGGCAGCGTAGAGAATTTGGCCCGACAATACAGCAGCAATCGTGCCCATCGCTGAACCAGCAACAGAGGCGTATTCTACCAATTCTAGCCAGTCCGGCTGGTTCGGGGCACTTCTCAAAGCTGGGAATGATGCTTTTTCAATCTTCTGCATAGCCTTTTAGTCGTAGTCGGATAGATGGCGATACGGACATGATAAAAGCGATCGGTAAATAAATCAGGGCTATTTTTGACACTCCTGGGCCTAAAGGCGTGAGGATTCTTCGTTCATAGACTCAACTTGCCCAGACAAGATTGCTCCAGCCTGAGTAGAGGTCGAATCTCCCGAAGCGTTCGGATTTTAAATCCAGGTTCCTACGTGACCAAGAATTTCTTGATGGTACAAGCCCCCGGATTTATCCGTGGAATCAATCCAAAATCTCAAATCTAAAATCCTCAAGCCCCCGCATTTATCCGT
>JARCMA010000304.1 GCA_030248405.1 Microcoleus sp. MP8IB2.171 | reverse complement strand
GCGATCGCGATCGCCCTTATCTCTTCTTAATAGGAGCTTATCGAGATAACGAAGTCAGTCCAGTACACCCTTTAATGCTGACATTATCCGACATTCAAAAAACCGGGGCAACGGTAAACACCATTACCTTAGAGCCGCTCGATCGCTCGGATTTGAATTGTTTGATTGCCGATACATTAGCTTGTTCTACAGCGTTGGCTCTGCCTTTGACAGAACTCGTTTATCAGAAAACCCAAGGAAATCCATTTTTTAGTACACAATTCCTCAAATCTTTGTATGAAGATGGACTAATTGAATTTAATTTTGAAGCTCGCTATTGGCAATGCGATATTACCACAGTGCGAACCTTGGCACTAACGGATGATGTAGTAGAATTCATGGCAGTTCAGTTGCGAAAGTTGCCAATTCAAACGCAAGAAGTTTTAAAGTTAGCTGCCTGCATTGGCAATCAGTTCGATTTGGCGACCTTAGCAATTGTTGATGAAAACTCGCCAGCAGAAACAGCAACAGCCTTGTGGAAAGCATTGCAAGAAGGGCTGATTTTACCAGTTAGCGATGTTTATAAATTTTATCAAGAAGGTGGTGACAGTTTATCAGTAACAAGCAGTGGGGAAGAAGCCGAGCAATTACAAGTAAAAAATGACCAATTAGCTAAATACAAATTTTTCCACGATCGCGTACAACAGGCTGCCTATTCCCTCATTCCCGAAGATCAAAAAGGCTCGACTCACTTAAAAATAGGTCAACGGCTACTTAATAATACCTCTCCTGCGGAGCAGGAAGAAAGAATTTTCGATATTGTCAACCACTTGAATGTAGGATGGGAGCTAATTATCCAGCAGGCAGAGCGAGATAAATTAGCCGAGTTGAATTTATTGGCAGGACAAAAAGCCAAGGCTGCTACAGCCTATTCTGCTGCTGTTGAATATTTTAATGTGGGCAGGAAATTACTGGCAATAGATAGCTGGCAGAGTCAGTATAAACTGACATTAATTCTGCATAATGAAGCAGTGGAAGCCACATTTTTGAGTGGCGACTTTGAACAGATGCAGAGATTAGCTGAAGTAGTGCTACAACAAGCCAAAACATTGCTAGACCAAGTGAAGGTTTACAAGGTCAAGATTCAAGCTTATATAGCGCAGAACGAGCCACGGGAAGCTATTAATAAGGCACTACAAGTTTTAAAGCTGTTAGGAGTGGAGTTTCCTCAAAATCAGAACTCATCAGATATTCAACGAGGACTGGAGGAAACCGCATCAATTTTGAGTGGGAAGCGAATTGAGGACTTAATCGACCTACCACAAATGACAGATCCTTATAAACTGGCAGCCATACAGCTTCTATCAAGTGTATATACTGCCACCTACATCGCTGCCCCAGAACGGTTGCCTTTAATGGTGTTAAAAAAGGTCAATTTATCTATTAAAAATGGCAATGCTCCTGCGTCTGCCTTTGCTTATGCCAATTATGGTTTTCTTCTCTGTGCAGTTGTGGGAGATCCTGATTCTGGCTATCAGTTTGGGCAATTAGCTTTAAGTCTTGTGTCAAGGGTGAATGCCAAAGAAACCTACACCAAGACCTGCGTTATAGTAAATGTGCTTGTCAGACATTGGAAAGAGCATCTCAAAGAAACTTTAAAATCTTTGAAGTCAAATTACTCTATTGGAGTGGAAATTGGAGATTTAGAATATGCTGCATATAGTTTACTTTTATACTGCGAACACTCGTACTTTATGGGCAAGGAACTGGGGGAACTTGAACGAGAGATATCAAATTACTGGAATGCGATCGCTAAAATCAAGCAAGAAACAGTTCTTCATCATCAAGAAATTTATTGGCAGTCTGTTTTAAATTTGCTCAGAATAACTGAAAATCCGTGTCGTATAAAGGGTGAAATATACGACGAAGAGACTATGTTGCAGCTTCACTCTTCAGCAAACGATCAAACAGGTCTTTACCGCTTGTATTTCACTAAATTTCAGCTTTGTTATTTGTTTGGGGAATACTCAGAAGCCATTGAAAATGCAGCGATAGCAGAAAATCATTTAGGTGCAGTGATCGGGCTGCAACTTGTTCCTCTGTTTCATTTCTACGATTCTTTGACATGGCTGGCAGTTTATCACAATACCCCACAGTCTGAGCAAAAAGATATTCTTGAAAAAGTAAGAATGAATCAAGAAAAAATGGAGAAATGGGCGCATCATGCTCCGATGAATCATCTGCATAAATTTTATCTAGTGGAGGCTGAACGGCATCGGGTTTTAGGCGAAAAAGTAGAAGCGATCGAGATGTATGACCAGGCTATTGCCCTCGCCAAAGAGAACGAATACCTCAACGAGGAAGCTCTAGCTCACGAACTTGCCGCTAAATTCTACTTGGAATGGGGCAAAGAAAAACTTGCTAAACCCTATTTAACTGATTCTTACTATGCCTACGCTCGTTGGGGAGCAAAAGCAAAAATTGACGATTTAGAAAAACGCTATCCTCAACTGCTTGCTGCTATTCTGCAACAGAATCAAACTCGTTCGTTGGAGTCAGTGACTACCTCAAATAGCATCTCTTCTTCTAGCACGAACCAAACAATTGCTGGGAGTACCAGTGACACAATAATAGATTTACCGACGGTGATTAAAGCTTCTCAAGCTCTCTCTAGTGAAATTCAGATCGAACAATTGCTCACTACCCTGATGCAAGTGGCGATTCAGAATGCAGGCGCTCAAACAGGAGTATTGATTTTGAAAGAAGAGGGAATCTGGAAAATCGCCGCCCACTGTGGCGATCGCCAAAACTGCCTTCTGCAAGATATTCCAATTGAGGAGAGCCAAGCAATTCCCCAGACTGTGATTAATTACGTCAAACGTACCAAGGAAACCCTAGTTTTTGATGATGTAACCGCTCAATTAAAATTGGCTGCTGACCCCTATATAAAGCAGCACCAACCTAAGAGCATCCTCTGTACTCCGATTATCCATCAAGGCAAAATGATGGGGATTTTGTATCTGGAAAATGATCTGACAACCGGGGCATTCACGAGCGATCGCATTGCCATTCTCAACATCCTCTGCTCCCAAGCGGCAATTTCCCTACAAAACGCCCGTTTGTATCAGCAATCCCAGGAATATTCCCAAAAACTAGAGCAGTTTATCCACGATCTCAAACAGATGCAGTTGCAATTGGTGCAGAGTGAAAAAATGTCTGCTCTTGGTAATCTAGTAGCAGGGGTAGCCCACGAAATTAACAATCCCGTAGGCTTTATCGCAGGCAACTTGCAACCGGCTCAAGAATACGTGGGGGATTTATTCAACTTGATTGATTTGTATCAAGAAAAATTTCCCAATCCGGGAGTGGAAATTGAAGCAGAAATTGAGGAGATGGACTTGGAGTATTTGCGAGAAGATTTGCCCAAATTGATTGGCTCAATGAACGAGGGAGTCGATCGCATCCGCAATATCAGTACAAGTTTGAGAACGTTTTCCAGGGCAGATAGCGATCGACCAGTTTCTTTCAATATTCACGACGGACTCGATAGCACTCTCCTAATTCTCAAACACCGTTTAAAAGCGAGCGAGTTCCGCCCTGCCATTGAAGTTGTGAAAGAGTATGGTAAGTTGCCCCTAGTGAAATGTTTCCCCGGACAGTTAAACCAGGTATTTATGAATGTACTGGCCAATGCCATTGACGCTCTGGAGGAGTCAAATAAGGGGCGCAGTTTTCGTGAAATTAAAGCCCTACCTAATCAAATAATGGTTCAAACTAATCTGAGCGAAGACAAAAATCTGGTTGTGATTCGCATTAAGGATAATGGAGTGGGAATGGCGAACGAAGTCAAGGAAAACATCTTTAACCACTTATTTACAACCAAACCTGTGGGTCAAGGAACTGGATTAGGATTGTCTATAGCTCACCAAATTGTGGTGGAAAAACATGGAGGGAAGTTACTCGTGAATTCTTCTTTGGGGCAGGGTTCGGAGTTTGTGATTTCTATTCCGGTAGGAGCAGTTCGTGCTAGGCTTTAGCGCAATTAGCGCCGTTTAGTAAGAAGAAACGGCTCTCCTGAACTTATGGTTATAATTTTATCTAATGAGAGAAGCAAGCTAACACGCGATTTCTAAAGTTATTAAAATTAGAAAAGCCATATCCTTGC
>JARCMA010000303.1 GCA_030248405.1 Microcoleus sp. MP8IB2.171 | reverse complement strand
TCACGAGTGGCCCGTAACAATGTCACACCTATCGAGCAATAGCCGTCACTGCTGATTCTGTGAAAACAGTTGATACTGAGGCTTGAACCAATAAAATCCCGAAGTGTTATGGTACTAATTCGCGATCTCGCCCAGCAAGCTCTGGCTCTAGGCTATCTAACCCTAGAAGCCGAAAATCAACTGCGGCGGATGTTAACTACAACCAAGTATGACTTGGAAGACTTAAATGCTTTTATGGCTTTGCAACTAGCAGCTATGTCCGGAGGAGTGAAACAAGAGTCTCGCGAGCTGAAAAAATTTGAAATCTTTGGCGAGACGGCTTCCGAAACTTCCTGTTAGTAATTAGTTGACTTTTGATTAGTTAAAATTTAGTAAGGGACATTTCTACTGTGCAGATTCGTGAAGTTGTAAAACAAGCTATTGCCGCTGGATACCTGAGTTTGGAAGCGGAGAATGAAATGCAGAAGATTTTTTCCTCAGCTAAGTGTGATTTGGAAGATTTGAATGCTTTTATGAGCTTGCAGTTAGCTGCGATGGCGGGTCGCGTGAGGCAAGAGTCTTTGGAATCGATGAAAATGCCAAATTTCCCGGATAGAAATTAATTTTTTGTTCAATAATCTGGCGATATGAATATTAAGTTTTTTACTTAATTAAGGCTGGTAAGATATAATTATATTGCTGATTTATATACTAATTAATTTAAAAATTATTGGTATTTTGGTTCAATGGCTGTTGAGCAAATTAACTAAAATTGAAATAAATATTAAAATGAATATGTAAGTGGATAGTGAGGACTTCACTCGTCAAAGGTCAGGCTTGGATGACCAGACCTGTCAATGTGTAGTCAAAGTGTTTGCTTCGTAAAAGTTGAGCATTATTCTTGAGATGTTATTTATTGTTAATTATCTATCAAATGGAGAAGATTTATCGATCGCCCCAAGCAGAGATTTCAAGCGTTTTAGCCACTTTGTAGGGCGTTGCATAATTGCCGGGTGATTTTGATTGTTTTTTTTTGGAATGGGCTCTCGTAGCCCGAAGGCGTGTATTTTCACCGCAGGCGGAACACCCCACAATATATTAGTGTCAACTTAAGCTTTTAGTCCGCCAGTCCTCCCCCTCACCCGCAGGGCGGTTTCATTCGACCTAGGGGCAATCCCTCGTGAAGAGCCCCCATGTCTGAAACGCCTGTGAAATCGTCTGTGGGGGGGTAGGCATTCTTGGCACCACAAGAGTCAAAATCGCGATTTTCGTGAGAATGAAACCGCCCTGCGCTCACCCGGAAGTCCGCCAGGGAATGAATTCCCTGTCTCATAGCTAAAGTCCTCTCAAAGAGGACTGAAGAACTCATTAGTCCTCATAGCGAGGACTTTCGCTTTGAGGCTCTTGTTTCAACCCCTGCCGGAATCAGGGCTTAACGTTAAGTTGACACCAATGCCCACAATAATCATCCTCAAATTGTGTAACGCCCCTTTTCACCATCTGGACAGGTATGGCTGGGATCAGGGCAAACAATTTATGATCAATGATTAACTGGACTTGGTATGAAACAGCTAATATTATTTCCCCTCCATCGACCGCAATAAAATTAGTTAGTAGTGAGGACTTTAACCCTCATAAAACTCGCTCGTGCTGCCGTCGTCACTACAAACGTTATAACGGTTATAATACCCGATTTTATATCATAACTGAGACTATTTCCTACGACTCCGACGCTCTAACTCTTTAATTACTCTCAGAACAAACAGCGACATTAAAGCGCCAATTAATGCCAGTTGCCACAACCCGCATCCTGCCGCAGTTCCTAAAGCTGCTGATACCCAAATAGCGGCGGCAGAGGTGAGTCCGTGAACTTCCGGTTTGCCTCTTTCCTGCTGAGATTCCGCAGGATTTCTCCACCTCCCAAAAACCCAATCCCGGCAGCAATGCCTTGAATTACGCGCTCTACACCATCTCGTCCGTTTTCATTTTTACCTATTGCCAGCGGTATTAAAACAAACATTGCGGCACCCATACTTACTAACATATGAGTCCTCAATCCCGCTGGTTTGTTTTTGAGTTCGCGCTCCCATCCAATCATTCCGCCAACAAACATGGCCAGACACAACCTCAACAGTATGCCCAGCCAATTATCGGGAGACCACAAGTTATCGATCGACAATGTTTTACTGCAAATAATTAATCCGAAGATTCCAATATTACCGGAGTACGATGTCCGATCGCAATCTCACTGCCAAATCTTGTTCCGGGCGAATCACGAGCACGTCAACGCTGCGCCGCCCCAACAATACTCCAGCTAAAGCGCCGATCCCAGCGCCTCCTAATACTTCTTCAGTCGCGATCGCTTTGTCGCCGGTAATGCCTGCGAGTGCTGCTGCTGCTGCTGCACCCAATGCTGCACCTTGGGCTACTGAACCTGTGCCAGCACCTTTTTGGACTCTTTCGGTTCGGGTAATAATTCCCGAATAGCCATCAATCCGATAGCGTTGGCGCCGGCTGATAATTAACTCTCTGGCAACAAATTGAGTACCCATTTGATTGCCTCTTCTGACAGGTTGCAGTGCCCCGACTATCTGGCTGCCTGCAGGGATTAATACTCTGCCTTGAGGTGTGCGGATGTCTCGCGCTACGGTTAAAGTTAAAGGTGCTGTTTCTTCGCGGGTGACAACTATTTTGTCTTTTTCATAGCTAACTGGAATGACACTGCCCGACGGAATTCTGATGCTATCAAATTGTGAAATTCGTTGTTGAGCTTCTGCGGGAGTAGCTACCACGAGCGGGGCGCTGGTTCCCACTGTAATGCCCAGTGCGAGGATTGCTGCTGTTGCCGATCGCCATTTTTGAGAAGTAATCATATAAATTGTCTCCTTGCTTCGGTTTTTGTTTACTTAGGAACGCACTACTGCTAAATTTGTTTCTGGTTTTGCATTCATCTGATGTTTTAATTATGGCAGGCTGGAATTCTACAAGTTGGGAAGATAAGGTAGATAATCCAGAAGTTGAAAATTTGGAAAAATCGAGAAAATCCGCAAGACAGGGGCGATCGGGAAGATAAGGAAGATAGTCAACAGTCAGCAGTCAACAGTCAACAGTCAACAGTCAACAATTAATTGTTGAGAGCGTTTAAAGCTAACAATCCAGCACCGAAAGCTGGTTCGTATCGGGGCGAAATTACCTTAGCTTTTGGGGCGATCGCACTTATGGCTGCTTCAAACCGACCTCGGCAATTTGCCTCCCCGCCCCACACACCTCCTACGATCACAATTTCAAATTCTTCTGTTTGGTTAAATAGCGCTGCAATGGCTATTTTTGTTGAATAGGTTAATTCTGCCACAGCATTATTGATAATGCAGTCAGCGACGCGATCGCCCTCTGCTGCAGCTCGATCAACAATCGGCGCTAAAACTGCAATTTCTTTGACTCCCCAACCGCGCCCGTAAACGACTTCTACCAATTCTTCTAGGTTATTGAGGCCTAAATGCTTTTGAAATTTTTCCGCAAGCACGGTAAAATCTTCCCGTCCGTCATAGAACTTCAAAGCAGCTTGCAAACCCTGAAGGGCGATGTTATATCCGCTGCCTTCATCGCCTAAAATATATCCCCAACCGCCGACTCGTTTAGTTTTCCCTTGACGGTTTTGCCCGAAAACAATCGAACCGGTTCCTGAAATAATGGCGATACCCACTGGATGGCCCGTACCGCCAGCAAGTGCGATCGCGCAGTCGCTACAAATTACGATATTCCTGGGCAGGAATGATCTGGTTACTGGTAAAGTATTCGTCAACTGCAAGTTCTGCACTACAAATTGCACTATTTCACGATCTTTTGGACGCCCGACGCCTGCTAGTCCCAGACCAATTGCTTCTATGTTGAGATTGCTATTCGTCTCGATTTTAGCGGACAGAACTGCTCGTTCGATCGCCAATTGAATGGATTGTTTGGCTGTCTCAATTCCCAGGGTTTGATAATTTGACGGCCCTGCTTCACCCCGTCCTAAAACAAGGTGGTTGTCGTCCATTAAAAGGCAGATAGTTTTAGTGCCGCCGCCGTCGATGCCGAATACGTAGCTCATGAATAATTTAGAGAATAATAGAGCAACCCAGATTAACAGAGATATCTCTATTCTACGCTTTGTACAATCCGATTAAATCGACAGAGCAATGCTAATAATAATTAAACCTAATAATGCTAACCAAACCAGATGGCGCTGACACCAATTTTTGATTGATTGCAGCCCGTCGCCGCTGCTGTAAGGAATCGTCTGTGGCACAAGTGGCTCGGCTTTGTCGTGATAAAGCGTACATTCTTTGGCGAGGGGACGCTGCGGGTAGTTGCAGGTGTCGTCTTCGTGGTAAATACAGGTATTGCACAGAAATTCTGCAGATGCCGATCGATAAAGCGGGATACCCGGATGACCGAAAGCTTTGAGAGGGGTTTTGCAGTGCCCACAGGCGATCGCTCGGGAGTCTACAGGTTGGTGACAGCGGGGACACTCAGGCATTAGACAGCACGGTGATTGGGTAATTTTGTCGGCAGGCTTCTTAGCGGGTTTTCCGAACGCCCATTGGCGAGTTAGACTCGCCAGCAGGTCGCTGGATGCTCCAAAATAGAAAGGTAGGTCAGCGCTGATGTAACTTAAATTGTACAAAGGGTTTCGCAGCGACCGCAGGCGACCTGAGCCGATCGGGTATGAAAGGGCAAACATTAGGAAAAATCTATGGATAACAATAGCAACTTACTCAAACAACTGGTAATGCTGGGCATTGGTACTACCTCCCTGGTGGCAGAGAAATTGCAGGAAGTCAGCGAGCAATGGGTCAAAGATGGCAAAATCAATCCTGAGCAAGCCAAAAC
>JARCMA010000302.1 GCA_030248405.1 Microcoleus sp. MP8IB2.171 | reverse complement strand
CGGTTTTTCTCTAACTTGAATTATCGAGTATGTCACAGGCCAGGGCTTGCTGTCCTGGTTAGGTCTCAACTAATTTTAGCAATGGCGCGGTCAGCCTTACACTTTGTCTTGACTCGAACGGCAGCGGGTGTGACTTCTGCTGACCGCGACAAATTCGGGAATTGATTAAAATATTAATTACAAACAAGCCCAGCGACTTCTCTGCCGAGAGAGATCTGTTCCCGAATGCAATAGCTGGCTTTTGGAGGTGTATATGGGGTGGAATTTTGATTTGACAAGCTTGGCAATTTTGCCTCGCTCCCGTACAATTCCCCACAGGCGAGAAGATTAATTTAGGTGAAGCTAGTCTCTGAGCTAGAAATCCCGATCGTTCCGCCAACTCTAAGTTTTAGAGCTTGTAAATAAATATAGAACAGAGTAAAACCAAATGAATGCTTCGTGGACGCGACTTTTGAGGTCAGCTTACCGTAGAGAACCAATTACCAGCTTTGTTGTGACAGTGGGCGTTGTCGATGCAGCCATCGGCAGCATGGGTGCGAGTGGCTCTTTATTGGCTTTTGGGCTGGGTACCGCTGGGGTGGCGATGGCTCTCCGCTGGTGGCAATTTTACCGCTCTGGAGCCGAACAACCCGCACCTGCTCCCGAATACTATCTTCCTCCTCAGTCTTCTAGACCTCAGTTGCCCGTGCTTAACGTGTCTAAAAAAAATCCTCCTTATTAAAATTACCGGGCAATGGTGACTGGGCGATGTGCCGATCGACTCCCTGGATCTGAGGCACTAAAAGAGAGGGCAAGAAAGTCTTTCGATCTTGGATGCTTGGTTTATGAATATTTCTGTTGCCGAGAAACTGTACAAAATTGGCTCCGTAGCTGCCTGTAGTGGTTTGTCGGTGAAAACTGTTCGTTACTATGAGGAGATGGGCTTGCTGTCTCCTGCGGTGGAGCGATCGCCCGCGGGTTATCGCTTGTTTGGGGAAACGGTATTTAACAGGTTGGCGTTTATTAAACGATCTCAGACTCTGGGTTTGAGCCTTCAGGAGATTAAGGATATTTTACAGGTTCGCGATCGGGGAGAGTTGCCTTGCTCGGAAGCGAAGCAGCATCTCACGGCTAAGGTAGAGGAAATTTCCGTGCAAATTGCAGCCTTAGAAACTTTGAAGAGGGAGTTGCAAGGCATTCTCAACTGCTGGCAAGAGCAACCCTCGCAGGCGAGCATTACTCGCACGATTTGTCCGAACATTCAGCGGGATTGAGCGGCAGAAAGATACAAAATAAGGGAAGGAATTATCGGTTTCCTTCCCTTGATGGTTTTGTTGGTGGTTTTGTTGGTGGTTTTGTCGATCGTGTTGAGCTTTTAACTGTTTTCGCAGAGTTTGCTGTTGCTTTTTGAGTTGCCGAGCCCTGGCTGAGCCGCCTTTACCTTTGGAGTTTCTACCCTCGCTGCGAGGAGACTCCCAACTTTTTAGTCTCATATTTTTCATTGTATGCACTACTTCTATAATACACAGCTAGATTTTCACTGTCAAGTATTTTTTAGACTGATGTTTTCTAGTATCAACTTTTGACAGATGGGGATTTGCTACAGACATAGGGATGCTGCGCCCATAAGCATCCTGCTGGTTATGCCTACGGGATTTTTGACAAGTTGGGATGTAAGGGCGATCGCTATTAGGTCATTATTCCGCACTGTTTGCTACAATTATTTAAGTCAGCTTTAAAGACTGCCATGACTCAAGCTAACTCCATAACAAATGAATATCAAATAACTGTAAGTTCTTCAGTCTGGCAAAGAGTTGAGCAAATTGCCGGAGAATTTAACTTGTCAGTTGATGAACTATTGGAACAGATAGGCGAAGGCAAACTGAAAGTTGTTGCGGTTCCAACTAATTCGGACAAATTGAGCGAGCGAGATATTGCAAATGCTTTCATTTGGTTAGCCGCGCAAACTAATGTAGCAATCAACGTCTACAAGCTACAAAAACTCATGTATTACGCTCAAGCTTGGTATTTAGGAGTTTACGGCAAACCACTATTTGATGCAGATTTTCAAGCCTGGATTCACGGCCCGGTTATTCCTGATTTACTAGAGAAGTATCAAAGCCAATTTAGCTGGGAACCAATTGCAGATAAAATCGAACAACCGAAACTTTCTGAAGAAATAGAGGATTTTCTGGAAGAGGTTGCAGAGGCATATTCTGAGTATGATGATGAAACTTTGGAACGAATGACTTGCAGTGAAATGCCTTGGCTAGAAGCGAGAGGTAATTTACCTAGAGACGAATCTTGTCATGCCATTATTTCTCAAGAATCGATGAAACAATATTATTCGGCTCGTGTCAAAGAAGAAAGCTCAGTCTAAAATTGTCCCTTAAGCACTCCTTTTATAAATAATAAACGATGAGGCTACTATGAATCAGGTAGCTCAAGTTATGCTAGGATACTCTTGCGAAAAGTAGTGACATGACACGCGATCGCTCCCATTAAAATCCCGATCGCCTATGTTAAAATTATGGAAGCTCAACCACGAGAAGTACAAAACTACCTGAAAGCCGACGGGACAAGTCCCTTTGAAGGATGGCTTGATTCCCTTCAAGATACTAAAACTGTATCTAAAATCAAGAAGCGACTGAGGCGAGTTGAGCTTGGCAATCTGGGAGATTATCGCTCAGTAGGAGCGGGAGTTTATGAACTGAAAATTGATTATGGCCCAGGCTATCGGGTTTATTTTGGACAAGTCGGGTTAACAGTTGTGTTGCTGCTATGTGGCGGTGATAAAAGCACTCAAGAACGAGATATTAGCCAAGCTAAAAAATACTGGAGAGATTATGAAAGAACTCAAAGTGCCAACAAGTAGAAGCTACCATGAATACTTGATTTCTTCCTTAAAAACCCCCGAAAGTGCTGCTGGCTATATCGAGGCTATGTTGGAATTGGAGTCAGAAGGCCCCGAACCTGAATTGCTGCGAGCAGGACTTAAAGATGTGGTGGATGCTTATTTACAGATGAATAAGTTATCGCCGGGAGCTAAATTTATATATGAGAAGCTCGATCGGATGTTGTCTGAGAATGGGGGTGAAGAAATTTATGCTTTGATAACTCTACTAGATAAACTGGGGTTGCAGTTAGCTGTCGCAGTAAAATAGGTTAATTAATAAAGGATTTAGGGGGATACTTGCGGCTGGCTACACGCGCTTTGACTATCAAACCTGACTCTATTTCTAGATTGTCACCAATAGCTATAGTATAATAGAAAATATTATCGTATAAAAGCCATGTCTCAAGCAACATTAACTGATGTTTCCTTAGATTCAATATTAGAGCGTTTGACACAACTTACTAAACTGGAATCTGACTGGGATTCTTATGGTGCATTGCCAGTTTCGCCCGTTGCTTTTGTCAAAGCCTGTCAACTTCTCATTGATGTTAAATATGCTCTTTCAGCTTTAGTTGGCGATCGACTTTTACCATCAGATGTCGCACCAATTGCTGATGGTAGCCTACAACTGGAATGGCGGGGGCCGCACGGGCAACTAGAAGTGGAAATTAAGCCTGACGTGGATTTCAGCTATTTGCTAATCAAGGGTGAAGGAAGCGAGAGAAAGTTTGAGGAGAAAAACCAGGTATCATTGTCTGAGGTCTTGAATGTGGTGTCTCAGGTTTTGATT
>JARCMA010000038.1 GCA_030248405.1 Microcoleus sp. MP8IB2.171 | reverse complement strand
TGACAGTTGACAGTTGACAGTTGACAGTTGACAGTTGACAGAAAGAATAAGGAAGAGTTGACAGCTTGCCCCCCGAGCGCAGTCGTTGGGTTGACCGAAGGAAAAGGGAAGTCGGAAGAAGGAAGAAGGAATTAATAACTTCCTAATCGTCTTTATCCTTGCTTAAAATTGAAAATTTGCTCACTCCAATAAGAATTACCGAAATAAACCAGATTTCTGCTTGTAAGTCCTCGGTTTGATAGCTAAATATTTACTCCTCGCATCGGATTTCAGAGTCAAGAGTGCATCCCAAAATCTCAAAATCCAAGATTCAAAACTCCTAATTCATAACTAATAATTAATTAAAGTGCGTTCTTTTTGGTCAGATCCTTTTTTGTGGATTCACCTTTCTGGGGCGGCTACACTGCCGATATTCCTGGGACTGTGCTTGCTGGGACTCGCAGTGGGTTCTCCCCTGCTCCCTGTCTGGTTAGAAATGTTTTTAGTGGCTGTAGCAGGTATTGTTCCTGTGCTGTGGATGCAGTGGTTCCGCCCTTTTTACATTTTTAGTATTTTAGTTGTGGCGGTAAAACCGCAGAATTTAACTTCTGTGCAGCAGCAGATTCTGACTCGGTTTAAAACAAAGTTAAATCAAGGAATCGCTCTTTTTGTCGCTGTTTTGCTGGCAGTAATTTTGTGGCAACTCTACCGATTGGCTCCTCTGGCAGCTTCGGTGGCTCCCTTTCCTCCTTCCTGGCGGTGGGCTGGATTGTTGTTGGCAGTTGCTGCTTTTTTAGCTAGCAATTTGTTTTTGCAGGTGTCTGCTAGTGTCATGGCGGTTTTGCTGACGCCGGAATCAGAATTTGCAGCGACAAAGCCTCATGTTTTAGAAAAAATTCGGCAGGATTTTACGATCGCAGGTTGGCAAGTCGATCGACTTTTGCCGGCTTTCGCAGCCGAGACAACTGCCGCTGTGGCTGCACCCGTAGAGTCAATTGGGCCAGCATCCGGCATAGGGAATTCGTCAGTCGGCAGTCTTGTCAACCCAAAACCTGCTGACACCAACGGTGTTACATCTCTACCCGAAGAGTCGATCGAAAAAAAGTGAAATAAAAAATCAAGAGGGGGACAATTGTAGTTTAAGCTACTTTAATTTGTACAGATGTATGCTTTGAAAAAAAATAGGTAATGCCCCTCTTGTGATAGAGATTATTAATAGTCTTAATATTTAATTTTTAATCGCAGGTAGGGGAGATTTTATATTGGCTATCTGGAGAGAAGAATCTATAATAGAGAGTGTCAAGGTCAGCTTTCAATCCTTACAGGGGATTAAAACAGAGGTATAACAATATGGCGAATTATCTACCGATCGCACCAGAACCTCACGCCGCAGAGGCGATCGAGCTGTGCGAAGATTCTGAAATCTGGGGCAGTCTCAAATCCGCGATCGGCGCAAGTTCAGGATTTCAACGCTGGCAGCTAGAACTCAATTTTGAGCGTCAGCAGCAAAATGCCACCATCGATCAGCAGGTTCGTTCCTATCTGCGGGAAACTTTAGAAACTTTGGCTTACTGAGAGCAGCCAAGCCAAATGCTGTAACCGATAGTACCTTTCCATCGCCCATGTTTAAAACCAACTTGAAACACGGCGTTAATTTCACGATTTCTCAGAACAAAGGGCGTTTTAGAATGAATCATAGATATCCTAGCTCCTTCTATTCAGGAGCTAGGACGTTATCGATACCTACTTAAAAATTAAAAAATCACCGGATTTAATCGTCCAAAAATTAGCTGAGCTGCTCCAAGGATTCAAGTAATATCTGAGCACTACGCCGATGGTGGAATTTAGCAGCAATCTTCTGTCGAGATTTCTGAATCATGCTCAATGTTAATTCTTTGTCCTTTAGCAATTTTGCTATTGCCTCTGCCATTTTTTCGGGATTTTCCGGCGGGACTAGCATACCGTCAACACCGTTATCTATCAATTCCGCCATTCCACCCACCTGCGTCACTACTACAGGAGTTTCCATAGCCATTGCTTCCATAACAGCTACAGAAATTCCCTCTTTCAAGCTGGGTAAAACAAAAATATCAGCCTCTTGATAACCTTGGCGATTTCGTTCTTCTGAGACAGAACCAAGCAGCTCAACATAATCAGAGATTGATTGCTCTTGAATGAATTTCTCAAGTTCTTTACGGTAGCCATTGCCAGCTTCTGCATCCTCCCCAGCAATCTGCAAGCAGACATCAAATCCTTGTTGTCGAAGCAACTTAATTGACTCAATCAGGTACTTTTGTCCTTTCGCTATATTCAGACGGCCGCAAGTGTAAATTCGGCATTGACTGCCTTCCTGCCAAGGAGTATAGGGAGTTTGACGCTTAATTTCATCTAGATTTACACCGACTGGTGACACCCTCACATCCTTAGGCAAGAAGCCTGCCAGCTCATCTTTGACAGAATTGAGGAGTTGTTTAGACATTACAGAAGCAAAAGCAGAATGTTTCCATTTTTGTTCTTGATTTGGCCCAAAATCTTCTAACTGACCAAGAAGAGCCAGACTATAAGTAATGTCCGAAAGTATGGAGGCAAATAGGGCAATATTAGCAGCGCTGCCACAGGAATGAACGTGGACGTGAGACCAGCCCTGGGTTCTGGCAAGCCAAGCTAGCTTAGCCCCCATAACAACCAATACCAAATAGTACAGCCTTTGAGAAAAGGATATATTTTTAGTATTAGCAATTACACTGAGGCAGCGCCACCAGGCAATCGGGCCAGCTTTGATGAGTTCGATGAGAATGTTAACAAAATCTTTGAGATCAAAGGGTACCAAATAATCAGTCATACTTTGGGCTTTCTGAGCCCAAGTATGTACAACTTTAGTGGGCGGACAGCGGGTTGATATCATGTGAGGTTTCATACCAAGATCGAGCATTGCTTGATATTCTCGCCATATCCAAGTATGAGTTTGTCCGGGAAATTCAGGGATAAAGTAGCCAATCTGTTTATTCATTATTGATTCTTTTCCTTAGCAAATCGACAAATTGAAATGTGCTAAACAATCGCTTGTTTGTTCCTGATTAAAAAATTTTAGCTGGCAGAACCCACGCCCTGCAATTTTTTTGGGATAGGTAGTCGGTGATTTCAATAAATGCTCGCTTTACAAAATCTAGGTTCACAGAATTTGGACTCACATTCGGCACCCCAGACATTTAATTTCTCAGAATTTTTAATAGATACAAATATAGTTTGGGGGATACCTAAAAAAAGTCTAGATGTATCAACCAAAAACTCCAGTCCCACTACGTTGAGAGGGTATAAAATTTTAGGGTACTGAATGTGAGCAGTCCTTGAATAGATGCTGACTACCCGGAGAGGTTTCACATTGTTTTGTGGCTAATAGTCTAGGCGGTTTTGCCTGCTGTAACCTTTAATCGAGTCCGATCTTTGCCCATCGCCAAACATTTTTTAACACCAGCGATTACATCTTCAACATCTGCATCTGTTAATTTTGCTGAAATCGGCAAGCTAACTGTATGTCGCCCAATGTAGCCAGCATTCGGATAATCTTCGGTATGCCATCCAAACATTTTTTGATAGACAGGATGTTCCGGCATACTCATGTAATGTACGCCGACACCGATATTTTCAGCATTGATAGCGTTGAGAAACTCGTCGCGGCTGATTCCTGCTTTGGCTTCATCTACCAGAATCGTGTACAGGTGATAAGCATGAATTGTATCCGGTTCCGGGATCGCGGGCAAAGTAATCGGCAGATCCGCAAATGCTTCATTGTAGCGCTGCCAAATCTGCTCCCGTCGCTGCCAATAAGGGGTAACTCGTTTCATTTGATGAATGCCGATCGCAGCTTGCAGATCCATCATATTGTATTTAAAGCCGACTTCCACCACTTCGTAGTGCTTGTAACCCGAGTCGCTGAAGCGCTTCCAAGCATCTTTGCTCATACCGTGCAGCGCTAAAATGTTGAGCCTGTCGGTATCTTCTTGACTGGCGACCAGAATCATTCCTCCTTCGCCCGTCGTGATGTTTTTGGTGACATAAAAGCTGAAACATCCGAAGTCGCCAAATGTGCCTGCTTTCCGTCCCTTGTACTCTGTTTCGATCGCGTGAGCGCAGTCTTCAATCAACTTCAAATTGTGACGGCTAGCAATCGAACAAAGCGCATCCATATCGCAGGGACGACCGGCGAAGTGAACCGGCAAAATTGCCTTAGTTCTGGGAGTTATTTTAGCTTCGACTTGAGCCGGGTCAATATTCATTGTCACCGGATCTACATCCGCCAGTACCGGTGTTGCTCCGGCGTGGACGATCGCATTAACTGTAGCGCAAAAAGTCATCGGAGTAGTAATGACTTCATCCCCTGGTTGCAAGCCAGCAGCGAGGACGCTCAAGTGCAGTCCCGCCGTACAGGAATTAACTGCAACCGCGTACTGGGTCCCCTTATAAGCATTGAATTCGTCTTGAAAATGCCTGACTTTCGGGCCGGTACCTAACCAACCTGTTTTCATGGTTGCCACCACTTCTTGAATTTCAGCATCTTCGATCGCCGGAGCCCCGAAAACCAAAAAACGGTCTTTTGAACGAATAGGATTGTTGTTCATGTTGCTAGTGTTACCCAGTAAATAGAGTCGATCAACTGCAAGTATTAATTAATGCAGTATCAGCTTTTTTTATTCAGGATTTTTTATCCATATTTTTTGCCAACACCTTGTATTATGGCATCTTTTGTATAACAAGCTTACTAATGACCAGCCGTTTTTTCGCAAGCGCCTGACTCTGACAGAGTTTCTTTATCTTAAGATACATAATCTGCAATGTCCACCCGATATTATTTCAGTTTATGGGCGATAAACAAGCTCTTACCCGCCTTTTTTTTTAATACTTTCCTTCCAAAGAACACTGCTAGTCCTTGATAAACTTTTTTTTAAACTGTAGAACATCTATCATGAGATAGATTTGACAGCGAAGTTATCTGATTTTAGATTTTAGAATTAGGAATGACTGATTCCCGTCAGGTTTGGAGCTTGCCTGGAGTTGGATTTTTTTTTAAGCTTGTGTAAAAATTAGGCAAATTTTGCACAAAAAAAATGTAACTCCCCTGTAATTGATGCAGGTTCAGCAACATTCTGCGATCGATCGCCCAAATCAACCCCTGTTAACAAAATCCGCTACAATCTAGGCAGGCGAATCTTGTTCAAAATGTCTTGCAGCCTTTCTGAAACGCCGCCCAACTGTTCTGACAAAGCTACAAGTTTACCGTAAGCTTCAACTAAACGATCGCCCTCAACATTAACCTCTGGAGTCGGATAATTCTTCATCGCTTCCAGCAGCGTAATCTCGTTATCATTAGTTGCAGACAGCACCAAGGCCTCGCGCAAAGCTTCTCGATTTGCATTCCCAGAAGGAGTGCGAATTACCTGACCCACTTCATCCAGAATTATTTCTCCAACCTTGCTGTTGAGCGTCCGATCCAAAAAGCTTTGACTGACTTTCACCGGTCTCGTCAGACTTCTGCGAACCGCTTCCGGGTCTTTTTTTGCCTTTCCCAGCAGCATTTCTAACCCGGGCGACATTTTCCCAGTTTCTGCAAAAATTTCTAATTCGCTGACTGGTAAAGTCATTCGGATCGCACTGTATTTGAGCACTACCTTTTCGGCAGCCGCCGCAGCATTGCTGTAAACTACAATTCCCACGCCTGCTGCTAAAAATAACGTCCACCGCCCTAGAAAAAATGATCTGCCCATAGTAAAATCTCCCAACATCTTTTTCTACTTCGACTGTGACACATCTACCAATCTCCCGCTCCTAGCTCAATACCGAACGCCAGCTCTTCTATCAGTGAAGGCTGGCGCTGGGCTGAAATTTATTTTATATATTTAGGGTCTTTTTCATTCAGTTGACAGTTGACAGTTGACAGTTGACAGCACTTGACAAAAGAAGTCCGAGGATTGGAGTAATGAATAGTCTGATTTTAATTTCTCCCGATCAGGGTTCCGGCTTTAAACCAATTCTTTCTGATAATGACAGGGATCGATCGCTTTCCCAGGGTTTCGTAATGATTTCTTGATCTTTTTAACTTTTCCTTGCCTCAAATATCTTTTTGTATTGATATGTAAAATTTTGTTACTTCGACTTCGGGGCTCGGCCGTCGGCGCGCTGCTCAAGGCGAAACAGGAACACCATCAGGGCCACCACTCCGACTTGGAGGGCAAAATTAGGCAAAGCAGAGCCAATTTCCCGCCCAGAGGCAATTTTAGCGAGGAAAACCACGCCGCCGATAAAGCCCGAAGCGCCACAAGCTACGTAAACAAACTGTCGCAGAGGCCGGTAGGGAGTGGCCATTTCTGCGGTTAAACGCTCGTATTGTTGACGGCTGAGGTTGCGCGGGTTTTTTGGGATGTTTGTGCGATCGTCCGAATTTGGGGCTGGCATAGATTTAGA
>JARCMA010000301.1 GCA_030248405.1 Microcoleus sp. MP8IB2.171 | reverse complement strand
TTGACAGTTGCATAACGGGAATCAAACCATTGATGCAGTACGGGTATCGGCTCTATTCATGAAGTTATTTATGTCCTCACCGATGTGGCGGTTGCTATAAATAAAAGTTGCAGGCATCGAAAATAACTGTCAAAAAAATATTAGTTGTCAGACTTTTCGGTTGAGATCGAAAGGTCTGTGAAAATAGCTGGCAGCCGAATGGTAAAGGTAGAACCTTTGTCCACCTCGCTGAATGCGGTAATGTCTCCGCCCATCATTTCGCAGAATTTCTTAGTAATTGTCAGCCCCAAACCAGTCCCGCCGTATTTCTTAGTAGTTGAAGAATCAGCTTGGGTGAACGGATCGAAGATTTTGGCCAACTGTTCGGAACTCATGCCAATGCCGGTATCTTTGACCGTAAAAACAATCCAATCTTGAGGGGAATATAACAGAGATAAGCTATTTTCAGCTTTGCCACTTCCTCTAGGCGCTCCTAATCTTTTGCCTCTCTTTTCAGCCTCGGCCGGGGTTTCGATGGAGCGGGTGACGGTGAAGGTAATCGTGCCGGAGCAAGTAAATTTCGCGGCATTGCTGAGGAGGTTGAGCAGAGACTGCCGGAGTTTAGTCAAGTCGGTCTGCATTGAGCCAATATTCTCGGGGTATTGTATTTCTAGGATATTGCTATTTTTGTCTGCCATCGGCGCGATCGTGGCAACTACTTCCTCAACCAGAGTTGAAATGGTGAAGGTTTCGACGTGCAAGTCGGTGCGGCCTGCTTCAATTTTGGTCAAGTCGAGAATATCTTTAATCAGGTCTAGTAAGTGCTTGCCGGCCGTGTTAATTCTCTGGAGGTCGTCGATGAACTCTTCGGCACCAAGGTCTCGGGCGTCTTCTTGCAGGATCTCGCTGTAGCCGATGATGGCGTTGAGGGGGGTTCTGAGTTCGTGACTCATGTTGGCGAGAAAAATGCTTTTGGATCTATTTGCAGCTTCGGCGGCTAATGCGGCGCGGCGGAATTCTTCGGAACGCAAGCGTTCGGTGATGTCGGTGGTCATGATTAAAACGCACTGAGTGCTGCCGAGGTCGATGAGTTCCATTGACAGCAGCCAGTCGCGCACTTCGCCGGCTTTGGTGCGAATTTTGATTTCTTGGTTGCTGATCGAATTTTGTGATTGCAAAATCTGGGCGAGCCGCCTCCCGTCTTCTGAATTGACAAACATTCCTAAGTCGCTGGCAGTGCGGCCGATAAATTCGTGCTGCAGCCAGCCTAATGAGCGCAAAAAGCTTTCGTTGGCATCGAGGAAGCATCCGTCTGTGAGGGTGCAGATGCTGATCCCGACTGGGGAGGCGTGAAAGGCCTTGGAAAATCTTTCTTCTGAAGAACGCAGGGCGGCTTCGGCTTGCTTTCTGTCTGTGATGTCTTGGACGGTGCTGGTGATGTAGAGGGAGGTGATGGCGGCTTGTTCGTAGACTGTGCGGTTGCTGCCGTCGGGGAGTATGAGCCTGTAGTCGATGCTGTAAGGCTGTTGCTGAAATAAAGCGGCTTCGATCGAGGTTTTGACTAATTCTCTGTCTTCGGGGTGCACGTATTCCAAGAAGGCTTCCAGGCTGGGTTCAAAACTTCCCGGTTGCTGTCCCAGGATGCGGTAAATTTCCTCTGACCATCGCAATTGCTGGGCGTTGCGGTCTAAGTCCCAGTTGCCTAGCTGGGCGATGCGCTGGGCGTTAGCGAGGCTGGCTTCGCTGGCGCGTAGGGAGGCTTCTGCTTGGTGGCGTTCGGCGACGGTGGCAGCTAAGACTAAGCCGGTGACGGCGATGACGGCGATGAAGGCTTGCAGGGATAACAGTGCTTGGGGGATACTGCTGGCGTGTTTGAGGAAGGGGCCGCTGCCTCGGGCTATACCCCAGATGGCGAAGCCGCAGAGGATGAAGTTGGAGAGGGCGGTGTAGCGCTGACCGAATCGAAAGGCAGCCCAAACTACTAGGGGAAATGGTAAGTATTCGAGGGGATAGCGGGCGTAGGCGGCGCGGGTGCGGGAGCAAAAGACGAGCCACCCGACTGCTAGTAGCAGCAGCACCCAAATCACTCGTTCTATCATCTGTTTGCGATTGATGGGGACTTTGGGCAATTTGTGCCACGTCAGCAGCAGCGGGGCGACGAGCAAAATTCCCATAGCGTCTCCTACCCACCAAGTCGCCCAAATCGTGCCAAAATTGCTCCAGCTAGATAAGGTCAGGCAGACGACGATGCTGCCGATGGTGGAGCTGATTAGGGTAGATGCGAAGGCTGAGAGTCCGACTATTCCTAAAACGTCTTTGAGCCGATCGAGCCCGGGGTTAAAGTTAATGCCCTGGAGTAGATAAGTTCCCGTCCAGGCTTGCAGGGTTCTGGCGCCGGCCGAGATCAATGCCGTGCCGATGTTGGCCGACGGTACGCTCATGCTGAACAGGAAGCCTCCGATCGCGATTCCCGGCCACAGTTGTCGCCCAAACAGCAGCAGGCCGACTTGGGCAATTCCTGCTGCTGGCCACATCGGGTAAATTTCTGAACTCAGGGTGAGGGTGGAAACTGCAAATTGCGACGCTGCATAGTAGATCAGGGCGATCGCGCCTACTGTGAGGAAGTACCGCCAGGAATGTCCTTTGATTGCGTTAAGGAACTTTGTCTGCATTGTCGTTTGGGGAAAAGGTGGACGGTTGTTGGGTTCTCAGTAGGTGGCACGGGACGAGGACAGGGTAGGAAAAATGTTTCTATTAGGTGATGGTAGGTCATGGGTGGTAGGTACTGGGAGAAGCTTTTGAACTCACTTTTTGTGGTGCCGTTGAGGGAGCGGTTTTTTTGTTCGATCAAATCTGCCCATGAATTTCGGGAGTATCGCTTTTTTGTAAATATATCTCTAATGGCTAAGCAATTGGTTTGTAAATTTTTGGTTTTTGTTAAAAATTTATTACCGAGCGACAGCGGGTGTCTTTTTGTGTCGGGCGATCGTAACTCTATTCACCCTAACATCTTGCATCATGCTCAATAATACCTAAAATACCTAAAATACCAATAACAGCGACTTCAGTTGACAGTTGACAGTTGACAGTTGACAGCTTGCCCTGAGCTTGTCGAAGGGTTGATAGCGACCTCTACCTGGAAGGAAGAGGATTGGAGTAATGAATAGTCTGATTTTAATTTCTCCCTACAAGGGAGAGGTTTTAAACCAATTCTTTCTGGTAAAATCTCTGCTTTTAGGTCAGTTTGGGGCAAGCAACACGGTTTCTGATTAGAAGTGGAGGCGGGAGTGATTTTCACGCTTATTTTCAATCAATTAATCGAGGCTTCAAATCTTGCGATCGAATACAGTGAAAGCGGATAATTTACAGCTAAGAAAAATATTTTTTCTGGTCTATTTCTCCTTGGCTGTTGCAATATCTAAGGTTAGTGTCAAACGCTCTTGAGATTCTTTAAGGGCGTCTTGGGGGTTGCGGCCGAGAAGGGTTGCCTCTATGGCGCGACCGAGGTTTTCTGACAGGCGAGAGTAACCTGATATAATGGGTCGCGCTCTGGCTGAGTTCATTTGCTCTAAAAATACTTGCAAAACAGGGTTTTTTTCCACAAAGCTTTGATAAGCTTGGCTCTGTCTCGATTTTAAGTTAATGGGCAAGTAACCTGTTCCCAATGCCCATGCTGTTTGGAATTCTTCACCTATAACGTATTCTAAGAATACTAGGGCTGCTCGCTCTCGTTCTGGCGAGGTTTTCATTAAAAATAGGTTTTCACCCCCTACGACTGCTGCGGGGCGTTTGAGAATCGGTAAAGGCATTGCTGCGTAGTCGATCGCGCTTTGCTGCAACTGTGCTAGCGTCCACGGCCCGGTGATTTGCATGGCGACTTTCCCGGCGATGAAGTTGTCGAGTTCGTAACCGCGTTCGGGTGCTGACAATATTGCTGAACCTTCTTTTAACAAGTCGCTCCACAATTCTAAGGCGGCGTGAGAACCGGGATTATCTATTTTGGGTACAGGACTTTGAGGTATTTCGCCTTTGAGTTCGCCGCCTGCGCTGAACATGAATGGCAGCCAGGTAAATACTGTCCATTCTCCTTTGCCTAGGGGGAGCACTATGCCGTGTTGGTCTGTGCGGCCGTCTCCGTTGGTGTCTCGGGTGAGCGATCGGGCTACTTGCTTTAATTGCGCCCAATTCTGTGGCACTTCTTTGATTCCTGCCGCTGCAAATAAGCTGGGACGGTAAAAGATGGCGACGTTGTTTGTCGCTAGGGGAACTGACCAAGTGTGTCCGTCGAGTTCCATTGACTCGAAGAGTGCCGGGTAGATTTCCGCTTTCCGGGGCGATTTATCGAGCCAGTTTTCTAAGGGTTCAATTGCGTTGAGTTCTGCTAGTTTTCCTGAAATTGTAGCAGCATTCCAAAGCAAATCTGGCGGTGCATTTCCAACTATTGCTGTTAGTATTTTTGGCAGTTGTTGGTCGGGCTGACCGATGTAAATTGGTTTTATCTGGATGTTGGGATGTGTTTTATTGAATTGATCTGTGAGAGTTTTAAATACGTCGCGATTTGGCGGGGGATTTATGCCGTGCCACAGTGTGAGTTCGATCGGTTCGCCGTTTTTTGATGCTGGGGTTGTGCTGTTTTGACAGCCGTTTAATATTAGCAAATTTAAGACAAGTAAAATGCCGACAGCTAGTTTTAGTTTCATATTTATTGTTTTGGATAATTTGGATAAAATCATTTTTTAGTTTTATTTAGGGAAGAAGATTTTTTTAACCGCAGATGCACGCGGATGCACGCGGATAGTTAGATGTTGGTAAAACTGGCTAAATCTAGAAAATCGGCGGGTAGCTGATTTGTCTCTCCTTCTGAGGTATTTTGAAACAAAACTGTGAAATCTCCGGCTCCTAGTTTATCCTGCGGCCACATCCGATAGCAAGGAATTTCAGTCAGGTGCGATCGATATTTTGCTAAACGAGGAACTGTGACAGGCTGAAATTCTGGGAATTTGCTTAACAGCCATTCGCTGACTTGTTCGTTTTCTGCGGTTGAATAAGTGCAGGTCATGTATGCAAGATAACCTTGCGGCGCTACAATTTTAGCAGAATTGGCTAAGATTCTTTTTTGGCGGTTGGCATTGCTGTTGATGGTGACATGATGAAAGCATCCGGGTGCTTTGTCTTCTTTTGCTAAGAGTGATTGACCAGTACAAGGAGCGTCTACTATTACTAAATTAGCAGTTTTTGTATCTTTTCGGCAAATATTTTTGAATCGAGGTTCGCGGCGGCGGATGGGTGAATTTGGCACCGTTTTAAATTAGAGATAAGCATTCCCATCCTTTTGCCTATGGCTTCGTTGCACAAGAGCAATTCTGGGTTTAATGTTTTCCAGGCAAATACACTTTTGCCTCCGGGGGCGGCGCACATATCTAAGATTAGTTTGATTTGTTGAGGTACTGCTAATCAGGTGGAGGCTGCGAAGATTGAGGAAAAGTCGAGACAGTAGTAATGTCCTGTTTGATGTAAGGAATGTTTTCCCGGCTTGGATTCTAAGGCCAGTCTATCTACAAAATCTGGTTGCCAAGAAACTGGAAATTCGACAGTAAATGGGTTTTCTGTTGGTTTTGGTTGCAGCCACAAGATGGCGGGATTAAAAGGTTGGGGTTGGCTGACTGCTTGAATAAAATTTTCTTTTTCGGCGGTGTCTACAAATAAGCTGCGGCTGAGTTTTAGAAGGAGATTCGACGGGTTTTCCATGTTCGAGGAGATACGATCGCAATTTTGACAACTTTACCACCTATAGATTGTAGGCGATCGTCCTTCGGAACACCCCTCTCTCACTTTAATCAAGCAGTCCTAGGGTGCGTCGCCATTGAAAATCCCAAAGTGGGGTGGGGGCGGGTTTTGATAATTTGTCGATGGGTAGCAAATATGTGGGTGAATCCGCCCCTACATGAATGGTAAAATTATTGGTAAAATCTTCAATAAAATCCGTAGCGGCGGGTTCACCAACAATCTCTAATAAACATCCCAAATATCTATAAACCCGCCCCCACCCAACCAATAACCCCAAATA
>JARCMA010000300.1 GCA_030248405.1 Microcoleus sp. MP8IB2.171 | reverse complement strand
CCAACCTTTGTCAGTCAGGTATACGGTATTGACTGCGCCGATCGATCGGGCGATCGGAGAAACTTCCGACAGTAGCGGTAATTTTGGGGAATGGCGGGGCGGCGAGGGCTGTTGTGGCTGGATGCGCTCAATTGGGATGTGCAGAGATTCACGTTGTCGGGCGCAACGAACAAAATTTAGCGGAATTTCAGCAGAGTTGGGTCAATTCTCCGATGCCCGTGCAGAATTTGCAGGTGCATACTTGGAATGATTTGTCAAGGTTAATCTCGCAGGCAGATTTGCTGGTGAACACGACGCCTGTGGGGATGTATCCGCAGGGGGAAAAGTCGCCGGTTTCTGCTGCTGCGCTCGATCGAATTTCAGCAGGTGCGATCGTCTACGATCTAATTTACACCCCTAATCCTACCCAGTTTCTCAAAGACGCACAGCTTCGGGGAGCGCTAGCTATTGACGGACTCGAAATGCTCGTTCAACAAGGAGCAGCCGCCTTGAAAATTTGGCTGGACACAGAATCAGTCCCAGTCGATGTGATGCGCCAAGCCCTGCGGCAGCATTTAGGCTTAGACTGATGCTATTGGCGATCGCGGTAGGGAAACAGCGCAGTGCCGTTTCCCTACATGATGTTGAAAATTCGATCTTGATACTCCCCAGGGCTGAAGCCACGGGGATTCTTGAATGAATCCGAGAACTCTCAAAGGCGTTATCAAAGCACCTCTATACGCTCAAAACAACTACCAGTACAAAAGGTATTGCAATTGCGCTTACTTTTAAATTGTTTGCTTTCATAATCCATCACTTTTGCCAGATAGGTACGCTTCACATTCTGCCATTATTTGTCAGTTATACAGGCTTACTACTCAATGGTAGTGGTGGCTCACTGTTCCGGGATTTCTCCGATACTAGAATGTTTCAACACGTAGATGGTTTTTTTACTTGCTAATCTAATTATAGAACAACATTCCAATCAGTTGTGTAAAGAAATATTAAAGGCGGTTGAAACCGCTACCGAGTTCCTCCCCATGTCTAAAGCCAGGGGCTTCCCTCTCGTTTTTTGGTGAATTCGCGCTAAGCTGAGAATTAAAATATACTTGCGCTGCCATTTATGAAATTTCGAGCTATCAGCCTTTTTTTTGCTACTTGCGCGATCGGAATTTTTAGTTTGGTATTCACTCCACCTGCTTGGGCTCTGACCCCGATTAAACTTTCGGATCTTTCTTATCACGAATGTCCGGCCGAAATGGCAGAAGGAACTGTCACCAGCGGCAGTTCTATGGAAGCTAACTGCTTTTTGATTACTGGGAAAGCTGAAAATAGCAGCGGGAAACCAGTTGTCAATGCCGATATTTTCGGCCGCATTTATGATGCCGACGACAATCCGGTGATGCAAAACCGCACTCGTTTGGGATCTATAGAAGAAGTTCCTCCCGGAGTTAGCGATTTTCAGATCAGAATTTCGGTTGCCTCCAATCAACGAACACCTTTGAAGCTCAAGCAATTTAAAGCTACAGGTTTTACAGGCGTGGTTCGCCGCTAATGAAACTCTTTGAGATTTTAGATTGCTGAGAAAGAGATTTTGGGTTGGCTGCCCGTGAAACCGCGATGCAGTTTGAGATTTGAGATTGTTGAGTGGCTGGCAATTTGTCATTTCTAATGTACGATTAACTCCCCAGCTTTTCAACCGGGGAGTTTATCTAAAAATGTCAAATCTAAAATTTAGTTGCCGGCAGCTAGGTCTGCCAAACAATTTACGCTCGATGCTTAAAAACTTAAGCTTTTCAAACTACAAGGATGTTTGCAAGCTGGTCAAAAGACCGATCAAGAATTCCGAGCCGAACTGAAGTACAAAAAACGCAATCAGTGGCGAAAAGTCAATCCCTCCCAAGGGGGGGATAATCGATCGGAATAGATTCAGGTAAGGATCTGTTAACTGACTCAAAATCGAAAACGGGGGGTCGTACCAATTGATATTGGGGAACCAGCTTAACAGCACCCGAAAAATCATCAGGACTAGATAGATTTGCAGAAATGTCGCTAGCGTGGTTGCCAAAAGGCCTATTGAAGAACTCATAAATTTTGCTTGTAGTTCGAGTAAAGTTTACAGACACTTTAAGTTTGAGTTTAGCATAGCTGGAGGAGTGGGGGGAGTGGGAGTTGGGGAGACCAGGAGCGTTTTTGTCGTTCCTTGTTCCTTCTGTCTCCCCCTTTTAGCTGGAAAAATGAAGAGAGAAATGTGCGACAGTTGACCGATCGCCCCCATTGATCTGCCAGACTAATCTACAATCTTAAATTGATTCAGGAGTCTTGGGCGATCGAACCCTCGCTGCCGGGCGCCGGCGCGTTGCCGTTTACGTCGCCGAGTTGCAGCCGCACGTCATCTATTGCCTGATTTAGCTGGGCAATTTTATCTTCTAAACTCAGCCTTGCTACTTCCATCCCTTCGGCTTCGAGTTGGCTGGCTTTCCTCTGGCGGATTTTTCTGGTTTTTGCGTCTGAAGGTTCACTCAGCAAAGCTTCAGCAGCGCGCCGCGACAGCACCGCGCCCAAAACAGCACCCACCAAGCCGCCAACGGCAGCTCCGGCAATAAATCCCCCTGTAAAACCCTCTCGATTACTCATAGCTCAACTCAACTGCGCGATATTTCCTTAATTTGTTTATTTTGACACTCTCTGGAGCGATCGACCGGGAGAGCGTTAATTGCCTGGTAAGGCGAGAATTCCGACTTCAGAGTTAAAGCGGATCATCTCCAAAGATCGATCGCCATAAAGGTCTTCAATGTGCTCTAAGCAGCAGTCGATCGCGAAATCGTTTAATTGGGCCGGCTCAACGCCGTACATTTCCTGAAACACCTCCTCGTCTACCCGACAAAAGCGCGGTCGATCGGCATAAATTCCGCATTCTCTGGTCGCTTTGTCAAAATTGATACACCAACCGTCATCTCCGACTAAGCTCAAATAGAGCGATAATTCGTCTTCAGATAAATACTCGTCTAAGTCTGGGCGCTCTGTTGGGTCGAGGTAACAACAAGCACCGCACTGCTTTACGCAACGCCAAGTAGCCATAGTTTGATTTTAGATTTTAGATGTTAGATTTTAGATGTTAGATTCGGATCATTATGTGGAAAATGCCAAACTTTAGGAGACTGGAGCTCTTCAAGTATATCAATTGCCAGCGCCGGAGACGGAGATCCCGAAGGGGCGGTTCGATTTTAGATTTTAGATACTTCGGCTTCGCGAGCGTACAAGTTTTAGATTTTAGATTGGGGGGACTTTCAGGGAAGGGGCATCAAGTCCCTGGTTTCCTGTAACTGAGAGGTCGATCGTTCTTTACATTTTGTTGAATTTTGTAAACTTCCTTAAAAAATAGGGCCGATCGCCCGGTAAAATCAGAAGCGGATTTTCTAATCAACAATCTAGACTTAATCAATACAGTAGGAGGACACATGGACTTTATAACCGATCTTTTCAGCGGCCTGAACGGTGTAAACTACCAACTCATTATTCAGGTAGCTTTACTTGCAGCAGTCGTGCTTTCGGGCCCGATCGTGATTTTTCTATTGGCCGCTAAAGGCGGCGACCTGTAATTATAGCACGCTCCGGGGCGATCGAGAGTTGGGAGTTTTGAGTTTTAAATTAGGCAAAATTCACAACGCTCGATCGCCACTTTTCCATGCTGCACGAGATTTTTTATCAAATACCGAGCGCTCAAATACCCAGGGCGTGTTTAGCAGTTTGAATCAAATTCTCAAAAAAAGGTAGAGATACATCCACTTCTTTAGCATCTTTGCGGGAGTTACCTAACAAACCGATGTGTTGTCCGGGTGCAACAGCGAGAACTTGCCCTTGAGAGTTACGAATTCTCAACTCCTCTTGAGAACCGGCGGGAGACAGACTGCAAGAATAAGTGCGATCGCAATAATCAAACTCAACTTTTCCGAACATCGGCGGCCTCGAACTAGCAGCACTTGCCGGCAAGCGGACACCCAACAATTCTAACTCAACCGATGTCTTGCCATTAAAACTATTTTCCCGCAATCGGTAAGCAATATCAACCCGCCGAGGCAAAGGAAAATATTCGCCCCAACGCCAAGCAATCCCCTTCACACTAGCCGAGCCTTTTTCGTCTTGAGTTGCAGTTAGTTTAACGTGGCCTCCTTTACCCACAATTTTCTGTTCGGTGATGCAAACATTAGGAGTCCAAAATACCGGAGCCTTATTTTCAATTCCGCAAGGTTCCAAAGCATCAATTTGTCGGTAAAGGTCAAGATTAATCTCAGCCAAATCCGCTCGCACATCTACAGAAACCAGCGGCTTGAGGTGTTCCGGCTGCAAACATTGATTAGCAAAAACTGACAGTTGATGGCGAAATTGTTCGAGATTCTGGGCCGGCATAGAAAAACCGCCAGCCGCTTTATGTCCGCCAAATTTAGTTAATAAATCCGCGCAAAAATTCAGCCCGTCAAATACATTAAATTCAGGAATTCCCCTCGCCGAACCCCGGATGATATGACCCCTTTCGCTACCCTCATCCTCAAAAGTACCGATAAAAACAGGTACGCCGTAACGTTCCAGCAACCGAGAGGCTACAATCCCGATCACCCCGTGGTGCCAACCGGGTTGCACAACAACTAAAACCCGTTCCTGCTGTAAATCGATCGCACTTTTCTCGCACCATGCGATCGCTTCTTGCTCAATTTCCTGGCACAACTCCTGCCGGCGTTGATTGATTTGTTCGCACTGCATCGCGTTTTTGAGTGCCAATTCGCGATCGTCCGTCGTCAGCAACTCGATCACAATTTGAGGGTCAGCCAGCCGCCCCACAGCATTAATCCTCGGCCCCAGCCGAAAACCAATATCTTCAGGCTTTAACGTATTATTAGCTTGACTTTTTGAATTAAAAAGAGGTAAAATTTCCGCACTTCCCGCCTGTACTCCGGCCACCTGAATCAAAGCCTGAACCCCCGCCAATTGCGAGTGAGGCAAAAGTCGCAAACCCCGCTTTACCCAGCGGCGATTAACCCCAGTCAAAGGAGCTAAATCCGCAATAGTTCCCAAAGTAAATAACTCCAGCAGCGGATTCACCAACCCGCCAACTTTATTGAGATCCTGAGCCAAAGTAATTGCCAAAACATAAGCAACGCCTACCCCAGCCAAACCGCGATAAGGCGAATATTCCGCAATTAATTTCGGGTTGAGAATAGCATCAGCCGGCGGTAGTTTTGGCGGCAAGTCGTGGTGGTCTGTAATAATAACTTTAACACCGAGTTCTCGCGCTCTCGCCACCGGGCCATAGGCTGCAATCCCGTTGTCAACTGTCAGAATCAGAGCCACACCTTCGGCGTGAAATTCTTCTACAATGCGATCGTTAATCCCGTAACCTTCGTGCATCCGGCTGGGAATAGCATAATCCACCTTCGCACCCAGACTCCTGAGAGCTCGCAGCAACAAAGCCGTGCTCGTCATCCCGTCAGCATCGTAATCGCCGCAAATTGCAATTTTCTGCCCTCCCGAAATCGCCTCCCGCAACAATTTAACACTCGCAGCCAAATCGGGAAACTCATCCATTGGCGCGGGCAAAACCAGAGATTCCGGTTCGATAAACCCTTGCACTTCTTCAACAGAATCGATGCCCCGGTTAATCAGTACCTGTGCCAACAAGCACGACAAACCGATTTCAGCGGCAAACTGTTCCGCTTGCTGAGGTTGAGGCGAATAAATTTGCCACCGTTGGTTGGGCAATCGGGGAGAATTCGGGGGCAAAGATGTCGGTAGCTCTTGCACGGAAGCTGAGGTCTAAAGATACATAACCAATCTTACCGAATTAAGTGCATCAATCAGTCAATCAATTTTAGATTTTAGATTTTAGATTTTAGATTTTAGATCGATCCTAAAGATGAGTTTTGTGGGTAAAATCCAAAGGTTGTTTGTAGGAAAGCTTTTTTCGGAAGATCTCACCGCACGCAAATAGGGATACCAGCGCCCGATAGAAGTCGTCAGGAGCCCCAAATTTTAGACCAAAGTTCCAACCCCCAGATTGCATCTGCCCTTGTCAATCGCCAATCGAAAATAGACTTTGGGCGCAGACGACCGATTTAATTTTATGAGGAGAATTGCATGAATGTCGATCGACCGTCTTGGTTTAAAATTGCATTAAAGGTTCGGGGGTCTGTCATTCCTTCAATTTTGCCCCGCATTTTGCTGTGCGGCGGCTTGGGAATTTTTATTTCCCTGCTCCACTTTTTCCAATTGCCAGTTTCCTTGCCATTTTTGTCGAGTATTGTACCGAGTCTTGTCCTGGGTTTAATGTTAGTTTTTAGGACAAATACCGCCTACGATCGATTTTGGGAAGGTCGGAAAATGTGGGGAACTTTAGTCAACAACGTCCGCAATTTAGCGCGCCAAATGTGGGTAGCTATTGAGGAAAAAGACCCGCAGGATAGCGCCATAAAAAAGTCAGCCCTGCGCCTGTTACCTGCCTTTGCAGTGGCGCTGAAATTGCACTTGCGACAAGAATCAGTAAATCCAGAATTGGAGCCGTTGATGTCCCCATCGCAGTACCAAAAGCTCAAGTCTATGAACAATCCGCCCATAGAAATTGCCTTTTGGATTGAGGATTATTTGCACGAGCAGTACGAGCGCAATTGCATCGATGTCTATCAGTTAACTGGTATGAAGGAGTTGATCAACTCTATGATTGATGTATTAGGCGGCTGCGAGCGGATTTTGAAGACGCCTATCCCTTTGGCTTACGCGATTCACCTGAAACAGCTATTATTGGTTTACTGTTTGGCACTGCCCTTTCAAATGGTGAAGGATTTGACTTGGGGAACCGGCCCTGTTGTGGCTTTAATTAGTTTTACTTTGTTCGGCATCGAAGAAATCGGCATTGAAATTGAAAATCCCTTCGGGCATGATACCAATGATTTGCCTTTGGACAATATTTGTGCTGCCATGCAGCGGAATATCGACGATTTAATTACTTTATCTCCTAGCGTTCACGAACAGGTGAAAGAT
>JARCMA010000299.1 GCA_030248405.1 Microcoleus sp. MP8IB2.171 | reverse complement strand
TGACCGCACCCAGATGTATATTTAGTTGTTATGGCTTTGTAAGCCATACTAGCCATCCTTGAGTATTATTACTCATTTCGACTAAACGAATCGCACGAGAACTCCTTCATCATTAAGGGCAAGACTTGCGACATCGGTGGCAAGCCGGACATTGTAGTGAATGATTTTGGTCAGCTCATCATAGAAGATTGTAAATCCGGCAAGCAGAAAATTGCACACAAGTATCAAGTGCTAATTTATATGCTGCTGTTTCCTCTCTCGCCAAAAGGCAAAGCTCTCTGCCAAGGTCAGACTCCCGCAGGACGGTTGGTGTATCCGGATGAAATAGTAGAAATTTCTCCATTAGATGTTGACAGTGAATTCAAGGATTTCTTCCTCCAAACTGTTGCCATAATTAGTGGATCAACTCCTCCACCTCAAGCGCCAAGTCACTGGGAATGTCGCTATTGCAACGTTCCAGCAGCCTATTGTCCAGCACGAATTGAGCTAGGTGCGGATACAGGCAAACACGACCTCTTTTAAGGCGTAGATAGTCCCCACCCTCTCTCTGCCTGACAGTCAGAGGGTTTTTACCTCAGAGTAGCGGTCAAAAAGTATGTTCACACCTCCGTTAAGTGAAAGAATAGAACAGTCCCAGGCGGTCTTCGACTTAAGTGGACACCAATGAAGTCAAGTCGTGTCTCTACAAATATCGGGTGCTATGTGTAGCAAAAAATAAAATTGCAGATGTGGTAGAAGTTGCTGTCATTTTAACCTAATTAGCTGGATAAAAATTTTCTCTGATTCACTTTCTCCGGTTTAGCTGCCTACCAGCTTATTACCCGAATAATTTGGAAGGGTAGAGAATGTGGATGTGGTATTAAAATTTCTACCGAATCAAGTCAATATTAATAATAATAACGCGCATGAATTCTCGGATTGAACAGCGCCTCTACAGGTTTTCCGCCTTTGAGGTGCTCTTCCACAATTAACGGTACATCACTTGGTTTAACTCGACAATACCAAATTTCGTCTGGGGTGACACGCACAGTCGGGCCAGTGTTGCACTGTCCCTGACAGCTACAGGCCTCAACTTTTACCCCTGCAACTTGTTGAGCTTCAAAAGCAGCTAGCACTGCTGCTGAACCATTTTTCAGGCAAGATTGATACTGGCAAACCAATACACAGCGCGCTTCTGGTTGGGAGTCTGGTTCTCGGGCTGGAGATTCTGGCATTGGTAAGGATTTATCCGTTCTTTAAGATATCTTAACAATCTTGTCAGGTCGATCGCTCGCCGGAGTCCGGCAAACGGCAGAATTTTATAGTGCGATCGCAAAAAACAGCAAAATTCTGGCATTCAAACTTTTTCCTTCCTTCTACCTTCTAACGAATCCCTTCAGCAGAGCTGCCTTTGTTCAGTCTGTGTCACGCTTTCCCTATATGATCGATTTAGAGCAACAACTCAATCAACCGCTAATCATGCCAAAAACAGTAGCCGATGTAATGAGCCGCGAGCCGATTTTGGCGCGACCCGAAATGCCCTTGAACGAAGCGATTAAAATTTTAGCCGATCGACGCATTAGCGGTCTTCCCGTCGTAGATGAGAATGACTTGTTGGTAGGAGTCATCTCCGAAACCGACTTGATGTGGCGGGAAACCGGCGTCACTCCGCCCGCTTACATCATGGTGCTCGACAGCGTGATTTACCTCGAAAATCCCGGTCGTTACGAGCGAGAACTCCATAAGGCTTTAGGGCAAACAGTAGGAGAAGCGATGAGTAAAGAGCCAGTTACCATCGAACCAGACAAATCTCTCTCAGAAGCGGCAAAATTGATGCACGATCGCAGCATCCACCGATTGCCGGTGCTTGATACTGCAGGCAAAGTAATTGGCATCCTCACTAGGGGAGATATTATTCGCTCGATGGCTGCCGAATCTTAAATTAACTGTTGCAGTTCCAGGACTGTATCAGAAAATGAGTCGATCGCTCTTTCAATCTCGCTGACTTTTTGCAATTACCAATTATCTAGATTCACGATACGGAAGTCAGGAATAGACGCAGAGCAATTTTTTCTTTCTTGCTTCTTCTTCCTTCTTCCCTCTTTCTTCTTCCTTCTTTCCAATTACCAATTATCAAATTTAAAATCGAATGAGCATTACCCCTGAGTCTGTCGAACAATTGCTGAATTCCGAGGATTTTGGCGAAAGACTGCGAGCAGTCAACCAACTGCGGCAACTAGAACCGGCGATCGCCTATAAACTGATTCAAATTGCGATCGGCGACAAAAACGTCCGGGTTCGCTACGCAGCAGTTAGCCAAGTATCAACCCTCGGTACGCAGAATCTGCCGAACGCTTTAGAGGTACTGCGAAACAGCTTGAACAACGACCCCGAACCCGACGTGCAAGCAGCAGCAGCCGATGCTTTGGGCGCATTGAAATTAACCGAGGCTTTAGAAGATTTGCAGCAAGTTTATAGCAGTACCTCTGAATGGCTGGTGCAACTGAGCATCGTTGCGGCTTTGGGAGAAATGGGAGATCCGAAAGCCTTTCCGATGTTAGAAAATGCCCTGACTTCTGAAAACGAATTGATCCAAACCATTGCCATCAGCGCATTAGGGGAATTGGGAGATAAACGGGCGCTGCCACTGCTGCTTCCCTACGCTTCCAATGCTGATTGGCAGATCCGTTACAGAGTAGCTCAAGCTCTCGGGCGGTTGGGCGGTAAAGAAGCAGAGGCGGCTTTGGAAATTCTCGCCAAAGATGAGGTTGAGCAAGTTGCTCAGGAGGCTAAAGTCGGACAAGAAAATATTTTAAAGTTGTGAGTTTTGAGGTGTGAATTTTGAATTAATTTAGAATTTTTTCTGAGGATTCTACTAACAACTCCGTTTGCGATCGCACACATAATTCAGAAACCCGGTTTCTTCCTATATTTCTTGTTCCTCTCTGCAAAAGTTGTAGAAACCGGGTTTCTAGCCAGCCAGCCAGCGGGCTGGTTGCGTAGCGCAAACCTTACTCATCAGGAAAAATCTAAAATCTAAAATCTAAAATCTAGAATTGTATTGATGCCACGGGCGATCGCAAATTCCTTTGAAACTCTCCTTAAATTCGATCGCACTCTTCCCTTGCCCAATCAGAGCCGATCCCTTGACATCCGCACTTTGACAAAAGCTATAATCAAAATAGATACAGCAGTAGCAGGGATTCACACAATTATTGAATTGTCCCCAACTAGCTAGCGATCGGGGAAACTATCGTTAAGACGGTAAGCCATCTACCAGCCAAACCAAGTCTTACAAATCTTTATCATCCCCATGATTGAACAACTACAAAATTCTGGTTCTCAGTCCTTGGACATTTTAACAGGAGAGCGATCGGCCTCTCAAGTCGCACCAACCGCAACCAATCAAAACTTTATTTATAGAGTTTTAGAACTCACCAATATAGAACGCAGCAAATTGAGTTTGTCGCCGCTAACCTTAAATACTCAGTTACTAAATGCGGCAGAAAATCACAGCCAAAACATGGCACTGCAAGACTTCTTTTCTCATACCGGAAAAGATGGTTCGTCAATAGGAAGTCGGGTAACAGCAACCGGCTATAAATTCTCAGCAGCAGCAGAAAACATCGGTGCGGGATATTCTACACCGGAACAAGTCATTGAAGGATGGATGAACAGCGACGGCCACCGGGCTAACATTCTTAATCCGAATCTCAAAGAAATTGGGCTCGGTTACTATTTCTTAGCCGACGATACTGGCACAGAAAATTGGAATCACTATTGGACGCAAGTTTTTGCGACTTCTATTGACGGTAGTGTCAATCCCGCACCGACACCGACTCCCACACCGACTCCCACACCGACTCCCACACCAAATACTATATCTATTACTTCGCCAATACCCAATGCTACAGGGGACGGCAGCCCGACGACAGCACCCAAAAATACAGCCAGCGACGGCAATTATTTCCTATCAGATAGTGCCGATACTCAAATACCGACAAATGCTGCGGGATTGCCAATTTTTGCCCTTTCCGGCAAAGACAATCTCACCGGGGGAGAAGGTGTTGATAGCATTAATGGAATGCAAGGTGCTGATACGATTAACGGTGCTGCTGGTAATGATAGTTTATCGGGCGGTAAAGAATCGGATTCAATTGATGGGGGTGTTGGTAATGATTTTATCAGTGGCAATAATGATAACGATCGACTAATCGGATCTGACGGTAACGATACTATTCGCGGCGGCAAAGAAGATGATATCTTAATTGGCGGTAACGGCGACGATTTGTTGGCGGGCGATCGCGGGCAAGATATTCTGACCGGCGGTGCTGGAAATGATACGTTTATCTTAGCAGGAGGTTTGTCTGCTTCGGCTAGTTTAATCGGTGCTGATGTAATTGCCGATTTTGCGATCGGGGATAGAATTGGTTTGACTGACGGTATCGGATTTGCAAACTTGACTTTTGAAGCTGTGAGTTTGCAGTTGGATGGAGGCGCAAGCATCGCTTCTACGGCGATTAAGTCTGGTAGTAATTATTTAGGAATCGTGCAGGGTGTCAGTCAAAGTCAGCTTACATCTTCTGTTTTTGTTAACACCTAAAAAACAGCATATCGAGATTCCCGACTTCTTGGAGAAGTCAGGAATCTAAAAACAAGAGCGCTTTAGTGGTTCAGCGTGAAATACCTAACACTAACCTTACGGTATAGTGTAGGCTTCGTGTCTCGTTTGCCGTTGCTCTGTTGGGGATATCCATTGCTGAATATTCGTCACCAAAGACGATCCAAGTCTTACACAGCATCTCTGGCTTTACAGCCTTTATCCCTTCGTAGGGAACCCACGCAGAAGCCCTGTTTCCCAAGGCAAAAAACTATTTCGTATGACAAACTTGGATTGTATTTCACATTGGGACGTATCCCAATAACCAGCGGTCTGTCTTTTCCCCCTTTCTCTCGCAGTTGTCCAAGGCCAAGCATATTACTGCTACTGTAGCCTCTTGTTTGCAGTCGAGTGGGTGGGTCGCAACCACTTATATCATACCATCTTTTTGTGAGAAATTCACAGACTTTGTTTGGCTTATATCCCAGCGCTGAATTGAGTACAATTACAGCGTGGGACTTACGCCAATTAAGTTAAAAGTGTGTGGCAAGAGCGATAGATGCTGCATCAGACTGAAGCGAGTCCTTTAGCAGTTTGGTGATTGTATCAGCGTTAGCAGGGCGACTGAAGTAAAACCCTTGACCTTCATCGCAGCCTCGCGCTTGCAGGTAGTCAAGCTGCTCCTTGGTTTCAATGCCTTCTGCGGTGATCGTTAACCCCAGACTTTTTGCCAGAGCAATGATCGCATCAGTAATGGTGGCGCTGTTCGGGTTAGACAGTACATCTTTGACAAAGGATCGATCGATCTTGAGCATATTAACCGGAAACCGTTGCAGGTAGTTGAGCGAGCAATAACCTGTGCCAAAGTCGTCTAGGGCGAGGGACACGCCAAGTTCTCGCAGTTGCGTTAAGGTTGTGACCGATCGCTCAATGTCAGTCATCAATGCACTTTCAGTCACTTCCAGTTCTAAATACGCAGCTTCGAGTTCGGTCTGGGCCAAAATTTGGCGAACCATCTCAACCAGATTCGTTTGCTCAAATTGTCGAGCCGACAGATTCACCGAAATCCGCAGGGCTGGCAGCCCAGCCAGTTGCCAGCGACGGTTTTGAGCGCAAGCCGTTCGCAAGATCCATTCACCAATGGGCACGATCTCGCCATTGGCTTCGGCGATCGGAATAAATTTAACCGGAGACACCAAACCCTCTGTAGAATGCTGCCAGCGAACCAGC
>JARCMA010000298.1 GCA_030248405.1 Microcoleus sp. MP8IB2.171 | reverse complement strand
TGTTCTTATAGGACATCAGAAATCGGTGAAGTTGGCCCGCCCCTTAGACTAAACAAGTCTGTTGTGTAGATCAGCTCCCATTACTGATGACAGGCGCACTCAAAGCTGGACAGTATCTACAGAAACAATGTTTATTTAACCTATTTCATCCTGATTTCATATTTATCTGCAAAACTAAAATGTGAGTTCAGATTCGCCCCTACTCAATCATGCCCCCAATAAAGCTCTGCCGAATTTCTGGGTTAATTATCAGCCTTGCATTCTTCACATCTCCCGCCGCCGTTTTCGCCCACGCTGGGCACGGAAATGAATTTCACCAAAGCGGCGAAACCACTCAAATTCCTGCTGCTATCTCTGTCGATGCCGAAACAGCAAAACGGTTAGGAATTAAAGTCTCCCCAGCCGCGCGCCAGCGACTAGATATCGGCATCAAAACCACAGGACAAATTGAAACTTTGCCTAACCAAAAGGTAGAAGTGACTGCTCCGGTTGCTGGTAAAGTGGTAGAGTTGCTAGTTAAGCCTGGGGACAAAGTATCAAAAGGTCAACCCGTGGCTGTTTTGTCGAGTTCAGAATTAGGACAGTTGCGCGTTGAATCTCTCTCGAAACGAGCGGAAGCTGAGGCAGATTTGCAGCAAGCGCAAGGTGATTTGAAACTAGCAACAGAAAATTACGATCGCCAAATTCAAATCTCTGAAGCTGAAATAACACAGGCACGCACTCAATTAGCCGCAACAACTCAACAGTACGAACGAGAGCAAGAATTAGTAAATAAGCGCTCTGTTGTGAAAGTTGCTAAAGAAAATTATCAGCGTCAGATTGAAATATCGCAAGCAGAAATAGCGCGAGCCGAAACTGAACTGACTGTGGCTAAAGAACAGTTCGATCGCGATCGAGAGTTAGTTGCATCAGGGGCGATCGCACGGCGTACAATGTTGGAATCGCAAGCACACTTCGCCGAAGCAAAAGCCAATGTTGCGAAGGCAAAAAGCCGTCCCGAAGTTATCAAAGCCGAAACCGAAATTAAACAAGCCGAAGTAGACCTCCCCCTGCGGGAATTGCGCGATTCCCAAGGCAAAGTAGCAGAGGCAAAAGCTCAACTCACCAAGGCTCTGAGCCGCCGGGAAGTGTTGGAAGCTGAGAATCAAGTCAAACGCGGCAAAACTGCCGTTGCAGTCGCTCAGTCGCGTATTCGCTTAGCCGATGCAGCCTATCAAGCGCGACTGCAACAATTAGGAACTGTTGCGAATGACAAAGGACTTGTCACCGTAATTGCTCCGATTTCTGGTACGGTAGCCGATCGCGAAATCACCCCAGGAGAGTCCGTAAACGCCGAAAAACCGTTGATGAGCCTCTTAAATGACAGCCGCGTTTTTGCCACCGCCAATATTTACGAAAAAGACCTAAATCAAGTAAAGCAGGGTCAAGAAGTCAGGGTGAAAGTTGCTAATTGGCCCGATCGCACTTTCACAGGAAAAATCACCTTAATTGGCTCATCCGTCCAAGGAGAAACGCGAGTTGTGGCCGTGAAAGCAGAACTAGATAACAGTCAAGGGGAATTAAAGCCCGGACTGTTTGCAGAGTTAGAGATTTTAACTGACAAAACTGCCACAAATATTTTAGCAATTCCGACTGCGGCGATAGTAGATGTTAGCGGTAAAAAAACCGTTTACGTCAAAAATGGTGATGCTTATCAAGCTGTTGACATTGAACTCGGTCAAACTGCCGGGGATTTAGTGGAAGTTAAGAGCGGTTTATTTGATGGAGATTTGATTGTTACTCAGCGCGCACCTCAACTTTACGCTCAATCTTTGCGGGGCGGTAGCAAGCCATCAACCAGCGAGGAAAAGAAAGAGGTAAGTCCGAAAGCAACAGAGGTTAATTTTAATAATTTACCCGTGCCTTTGTGGGCGGGAATTGGGGGAGGAATTGCGATCGTATCCCTGACTTTCACCGCCGGAGTATTTTGGGGAAATCGGCGCAAATTGCCAGCAATCGCAGCGGATTCTGCTAACAATGGTTTTTCCGCCCATACACTAGCCTTGAATGATGAATTGGTGTTACACAATGATAACCATCATGTTAAAAGCCAGGAGGCAAAAGATAAGACGGCGGTTAAAACCGCGCCTATACAAACGATGTCCGCCTCCGCGGACTCAAGAGAATAACGTAGTTTTCACCGCCTTTGTCTTCAACCCGCGCACCATCCGGGTTTTGCTTGTATAGAAGCGGTTTCAACCGCCCAGTCTTCTCTATTAACTCAAAAATATTAAAATGTTTAGCACTATTCTGAGATGGGTAATTAACCGCCGCTGGCTAGTCGTTCTCGCCACCATTATTATTAGTCTTTGGACATTATATATCGTCCCCAAAATGTCCCTTGATGTCTTCCCACCTTTTGCGCCGCCGCAAGTGGAAATTCAGACGGAAGCACCGGGTTTAGCACCGGAAGAAATCGAGTCTTTAGTAACACTACCCATCGAAAGTGCGATTAACGGAACTCCGGGAGTAACAGCAGTGCGATCGTCTTCCGCTGTTGGCCTTTCTGCCATTAAAGTAATCTTTGATTGGGGAACAGAAATCTATCAAGCCCGCCAGTTGATAACTGAAAGGTTGCAGCAAGCTCAAAGCAAACTCCCGGCTGGGGTAGAAACACCACAAATTTCTCCTACAACTTCTCCGGTTGGTTTGGTAATTACCTATGCTTTTACCTCGGAAACTACTCCTTTGATGGAAGTGCGCCGTCTGGTTGATTGGCAAGTCACAAATCGCCTTTTGGCAGTGACTGGTGTTGCTCAAGTGGTGGCTTACGGCGGCGACCAGAGGCAGTATCAAGTATTAGTAGAACCTGCCAAACTGAAAGCTTTTAATGTGTCGTTGCAGCAAGTTGCTGAAGCGGCGCAGGCTGCGAATGTTAACGCGCCCGGAGGCTATTTAATTACGCCGGATAAAGAAACTTTGATTCGGGGGGTGGGGCGGATTGAGTCTGTGGAAGATTTGCGGCAATCTGCGATCGCCTCTCGCCAGGGAACGCCCGTCAGAATTGGTGATGTTGCTGATGTCAAGATTGGTGCTGCAATCAAGCGGGGCGACGGCAGTTTTAACGGCAAAAAAGCTGTGATTGTGATGGTAAATAGGCAGCCAGTTGCTGATACTCCGACGGTAACTAAAGCGGTTGAGGCGGCAATGGCTGAGGTGCAGCAAGCTCTGCCCAAAGATATTAAGGTGACAGTGACTTTCCGGCAGGAAGAGTATATCAACTCTTCGGTGGAAAATGTGCGATCGGCTTTAGTGGAAGGCAGTATCATTGTCACCGTTATTCTCATCCCGTTTTTGATGAATTGGCGCACTCTGACGGTGGTTTTGCTGGATTTCTTCATAACTTGGCTGTTCGCGTTGCTGGCGATGTATTGGCTGGGGCTGGGATTGAATACGATGACTTTGGGGGGGTTGTCGGTGGCGATCGGAACTGCGATCGACGATGCGATTGTTTATGCTGAAAATACCTACCGCAATTTGCGAGAAAATACTGCTTCTGGGCATCCGCGCCCGGTGATGGATGTGATTTTTGATGGCAGTCAGGAGGTGCGCGATTCGTTAATTGGAGCAACAGTAATTGGGATTGTGGTGTTTTCGCCTATTTTTACTTTGCCCGGTGTTGAAGGTCGGATTTTTACGCCGATGGGGATTACTTATCTGGTAGTTGTGGTGATTTCTAGTCTAGAATCGCTGTTCATTTCTCCCGCCCTTTGTGCTATTTTGTTGCCGAGCAAACGCATGAGTGCTGAGGAGCCTTGGTTGCCGAGATTTTGCAAAAAAATATATCACTTTTTTATTGAATTGTCAATGCGCTATTCGGCGATTATTTTAACTTTAGCTGCTGCTAGTATGGTGGCAGCATTAGTTATTTTGCCTTCCTTTGGACGGGTGTTTTTGCCGGAGTTTCAGGAGCAAACTTTGGTGAATACTATTCTGCTTTATCCGGGTGTGTCTTTGGAGGCGACGGATAGTGCGGCTTTTGCTATTGAAGATGCACTTAAGGATGATAGCAGGTTTGAATACGTGCAAGTGCGATCGGGCAGAGCTCCGGGTGATGCTGATGCTGCAGGTGTCAATTTGGCTCACATTGATATTGGTTTGAGCGAGGAAGGGATGAAAAACAGGCCCAAAACTTTGGAGTCGCTGCGGCAGGAATTTGCTAAATTGCCGGGAGTTGCACCAAATATCGGCGGTTTTATTTCTCACCGGATGGATGAGGTTTTGTCTGGTGTCAGGAGTCAGATTGCTGTCAAAATTTTTGGCCCGGATTTGAATCAACTTCGCAGCCTCGGTGCTCAAGTTGAAGCGCAAATGAAAACAGTTAAGGGAATTGTAGATTTGCAACTCGAACCGCAAGTACCAGTCTCACAAATTCAAATTAAGTTTAACCGCCAAGCTGCGGGTAGATATGGTTTGAAAATTGGAGAACTTTCGGAAATCATTGAGACTGCTTTAAACGGCAAAGTTGTTTCTCAAGTTTTGGAAGTACAGCAAACTTTTGATTTAGTTGTCTGGTTGCAGCCTGAAGCTAGAAATAACCTAGAAACTATTCAGAATTTGTTGGTAGATACCCCCCCTCTTTCCCCCCCTTTAAAAGGGGGGGATGAAAGGGGGGGTAAAATTCCCCTCGCGCAAGTTGCTACTGTTACATACGGTACGGGCCCCAATACGATTAATCGCGAGAATGTTTCGCGGTTGATTGTGGTGGCGGCTAACGCTAAAGGTAGGGATTTGCGATCGGTTGTGACTGAAATTCAAGCTAAAGTCAAACGAGAGGTGCAGTTGCCTTTTGGCTATTTTATCCAGTACGGCGGTCAATTTGAGGCGGAACAAAGGGCTTCGCAGAATATTATGGTGTTTAGTGCGATCGCCTTTTTGGTAATTACCGTATTGATGTACTTGTCCGTCAAGTCTATCCCTTCAACTGCGATGATTATGATTAATTTGCCCCTCGGCTTAGTTGGAGGAGTAATTGCTGTAGCTTTGACTGGCGGTATAATTTCCGTAGCTTCTTTAGTTGGCTTTGTCACATTATTCGGCGTAGCTACCCGCAACGGCTTACTGTTAGTAGACAACTACAACTCTAAATTTGCCGAAGGAATGCCCTTTAAAGAAGCTATTATTAAAGGCTCGATGGAACGGCTCAACGCTATCCTGATGACTGCTTTAACTTCAGCCTTGGGTTTAGCACCTCTAGTCTTAGAAGGCGGCCCCGGAAAGGAAATCTTGCAACCTTTGTCGATCGTAGTTTTAGGAGGATTGTTTACTTCTACTGCCTTAACTTTGTTAGTTTTGCCAGCTTTGTACGCTCAATTTAGAAAATTCTTAGAACCTAAAACGACTCATATCATCTCCGGTAAATCGACGATAATAAAAAACAGTTTGTAGTTCCCTCTTTGAATCCGCAGCAGCATCGGAATTAAGTCCTATGCTGCGAACTAATCTTATTGCGATCAATCGACTGGACACGATATCATACTGTTGAGAAAGATATCTCGATATAAAAAAATGAGAATTTTGTTAGTTGAAGACGATCTTCGCATTGCCAAACCCCTTGCAGAAGACTTAAGGCATCAAAACCACGTCGTAGATATAGCGACTGATGGCCTGGAGGGATGGGAATATGCGCGATCGGCTAATTACGACCTAATTTTGTTAGACTTAATGCTGCCCAAATTAGATGGTATATCACTGTGCAAGCGTCTGCGTGCCGATCGCTCTCACGTCCTCATCTTGATGCTGACAGCACGCGATACAACATCAGATAGAGTCATTGGACTCGATGCAGGAGCTGACGATTACTTAGTTAAACCCTTTGAATTAGAAGAATTAGCCGCCCGAATTAGAGCTTTATCTCGGAGAATTCCAGAAACCAAGCCCCTGATTCTAACCCACGGTAATTTGCAACTCAATCCCAGTAGCTGCACCGTTACTTATGCAGGAAACGCTTTATCTTTAACTCCCAAAGAGTATATGATATTAGAATGTTTCTTAAAAAGTCCCACTCAAGTTTTAACACGCTCTGCAATCTTAGATAAACTGTGGGATTTTGATAAAGCATCAGGAGAAGGAACAGTCAAAACTCACATCACAAATTTGCGTAGCAAGCTCAAAGCAGCCGGAAGTTCCGCAAATTTTATCGAAACAGTTTACGGCATTGGTTATCGACTCAGCAGCCATCACTAATAACTCAATACGGTTCATATAAAGCCGATACCTCTCTAGCTTGCCCCTACTCCCCCTTAAAAAAAGGGAGGGACAAAAAGTTACTCAAAGTCCCCCTTCTTAAGGGGGATTTAGGGGGATCTCCGGGGAATAAATAATATTAACCCAAGCGTATTGACTAATGATTATATCAAAGTCCTTGAGACTTTGCACGTATATCTACAACTTTTCTAGCTGATTATTTCTCCTAATTATGTTTGACAAAATACGCTCTCGTTTGCTCTTCTCTTACCTGCTTGTAATGGCATCAATCTTAAGTATTTTTGCAATTGGCGTTAGACTAATCTTCGCTCGCAGTCTCACCCACCAGCTAACAGACAAACTGACAGTTTTAGGAGAAGGAGCATCTGCTAATACAGAATTGGAAAACGGACGCATAAAATTTGATACTGATTTTAACGTGCAAACTCTGATTGATAACAATCAAGGCTTGCAATTATTTGACACTAACGGAAATACGATATTTCAGCAAGGGAAGTTTGTGCTTGCCATACCATTATCATTAAGCGAGACAGTACAATTACCAACGGCAAAAAATCGCATTCAAGGAATTACCTTGCCAATAATTGAGAGGGAAGGTGGTAAACTCATCGGCTATATAAGAGTAAGCCAATCCCTCAAAGAAATTGACGAAACCTTAAATAAATTAAATTTAGGGCTAGGGAGTGGAATTCTTATAGCCTTGATTTTCAGCGGTGTTGGCGGAGTGATATTGACTCGTCTAGCGATGCAGCCAATTGAGGAGAGTTTTCAAAGTTTAAAGCAGTTTACCGCTGATGCTTCTCACGAATTTCGCAGCCCCTTGATGGCGATCAAAAGTAATCTAGCCGTAGCACTAAAATACCCAGATGGAATGAGAGAGTCAGATGCCGAAAAGTTCCAGGCTATTGCTAGTGCGGCGAATCAAATGACGCAGCTAACCGAAGATTTGCTGCTGTTAGCACGAACCGATAAAGTGGCCAGCATCAATAAAGCTCCTGTCAATTTAACTGTTGTTTTGGAAAACTTAGTTCAGCTTTATCAGTCTCGCGCCGAACTCAAACAAATTAATTTAAAACCTCAGCTAACAGAAAATATTAATTTAGTAGGTGATTCCAGTCAACTAACCCGACTATTCACCAATTTGATTCAAAATTCACTGCACTACACGCCATCTGGAGGAACAGTTGAAATTACAGCCAACCGTCTCGTTTCCTATTGCAGTGTCAGCGTGCGAGATACGGGTGTGGGAATTGCACCCGAGCATATTAAGCTGATTTTTGAGCGGTTTTGGCGAGCAGATGAATCTCGTTCCTATTGGAATGGAGGTTCGGGTTTGGGATTAGCAATAGCCCAAACCATTGCCCAAAATCACGGCGGCTCAATTACCGTTACCAGTCAGCTAGGAGTTGGCAGTTGTTTCACTGTGAAATTGCCCTGTAACTCTTTTTAAATCATTTAATATAAATTGCTTTATTGATGTTTTCTAAAGACAACAAACTATTGAAAAATTATGATATAAACTATACATAGCTTGAACTTTATTGAGTTGTATTGATTATGTTACGAAAAACTTATGAATTTTGGTTGCAGCATATAAACCCACGCTTAAATACTTTAATTGTGACAATTGGTGTAGTTGGACTTACCAGTTGTCTGCTAATCAGTTTTATTTTAGCGTGGCTATTTGAAGAAATATTAGAACGAGAAGCTTTTGCTTTTGATACTTCTTTGCTGTACTGGCTGCACGGATATGCAAATCCGAGTCTAGATGCTGTGATGCTAACAATTACTCAGCTTGCTGATGCCCGTGTAGTTATAGTGATTGTGGCAGTCACGCTGGCAATTCTCTGGTGGCAGCATCACCGCGAGGAAGCTAAATTTTTTGCTGTTGCTTGTTTGGGAGCATTCATTCTCAATACTGGATTAAAGTTATTTTTTACTAAACCTCGTCCACATCTTTTTCCAAGTTTAATTGCAGAAACATCCTTTAGTTTTCCGAGCGGTCACGCTTTAGGAAGTTTTGTAATGTATGGGTTTCTATCTTACCTGCTTTCCGCTCACTTTCCGAAGTTTTCCAAATTAATATATACTTTAGCTGTTTTGACGATCGCCCTTATTGGCCTGAGTCGGATGTATATAGGAGTACACTGGCCAACAGATATCATTGGTGGCTATGGAATCGGCTATCTTTGGCTGATGCTCTGCATCGCAATGCTGAGGTTACAAACCAGACAAGTCTAGTATTGCTTTGCTCAATTCGAGCGAATACCAAAGGGTAGCCTGTTATGGTAAACATCAGGCTACATTCTTTATTCTTTAGTCCGCGCAGGCGGACTTCGTTTGTGTAGTCGCGGTTTCAACCGCCGAGTCTTATAAAGAGAGTTTCTAACCCGGATTTAGTGTCATTCATCGTTCGCAGCCACAGTCCCCATGAGTTTTCTCTGATTGAAAGTTGTGAAGGCGATACAGACTAAAAGTATTGACAGCAGGACTATAGATGAGCCGATAGTACCAAAATTTAGACCGCCTTTTTCCTGTGATTTTGTCATCACATCCCCAAGAGTTGCACCAAAAGGTCGGGTGAGTACGAACGCGATCCAAAACAACAAAACTGGCGAAATTTGAGTATAATAATATGCTGCCAATACCACGGCAAGCAAACTAGAAATTAGGATTGCTCCTCCTGCAAATCCAAGTCCAGAAGTATCAGCCAGGAAATCGCCCAAGGAAGTACCCAAAGTATTTGAAATTAGAATTGCAGTCCAATAAAGCATCTCAATTTTAGGTGTTTTGACGTTTTTGACAGATAGAGATCCAACACTTAATTGCCAAAACGCAAAAATAGCCAAAAGAAGAGTAATTAAAATCGCAGACCCTGTAGTGTAGCCAAGCCCTAAAGTACGATTCATGTAATCTGACATCGTTGTACCAGCCGTGCTGGTTGAAAGGATGACAGTCCAATAAAGCAATGGGTTATAGCTTTTCGAGGTCAATTGAGTCACAAGAGAAATTAAAAATACTCCAATCAATATCAGAGAACTAACTGCATAGCCCACATTGATCGTCATCGACAAAAGGTCTCCTGCCGTTTCTCCCAGAGTGGTTGCACATATTTTCATTATCCAGAAAAACGCGGTGATTTGTGGAAGTTTGCTCATTTTTGCGATCGGTTTATGGTACTTTGACGGCTTCACTCTAGATGATCAATGTCAAGAACTCGGAAAGATTGATTGCATTTGTGTTTACCAGGGGTAATGTGGCAATTGCACCGTGAAACAACTGCCCACGCCTAGCTGACTTGTAACAGTAAAGGTAATCTGATGATTTGATAGTTAATCAGTCTTGTTGGTCGATCGGCATTGGGGCTAGTTTCTTCTGCTTAAAGCTTAAGTAAATAACCAGACTCATGATTATAGAAAGAAAAAGCATACTTGTTCCCACCGTACCAAAACCAAAACCACCATTTGTAGTGGGTTGTGACAATAAATCGCCAGTAGATGCTCCCAGTGGACGAGTCAAGATGTAGGCTATCCAAAATGCCAAGACAGCATTCATTCTGAAGTAATAATAACCAGTGGCTACTATCGCAATTAAAACGCCGAATACTAGCGCTGATTGTGCATAACCCAGCTTCAAAGCCTCTGCTATAAAGTCTCCTGTTGCGGTACCCAAAGCAAACGTAAATAAGATAGCAGCCCAATAAAATAGCTCTCTTTTTGCTGTGTTGATGGAGTGCATAGCTAATGTTTTTTCGTTTGAATACCACAGCCAAAAAACGGCAGACAATACAACACTGAAAACTATATTAATTGTCGTCAAGCTAACTCCCAGCTCATCTACCAATCTATCGGTAATTAGTGTGCCAGTGATGCTCATCAAAACGACTACAATCCAGTAACTCACTGGGACATACCGTTTAAGCCTAAACTGATTCAAAAGCGCAATCAGTAACACAGCGCTCATAACATAGGATGTAACGCTTAAACCAAGTTTCAGGTTTACCGACAGATAATCAGCCAGAGTTTCACCTACTGTGGTTGCCAGAACCTTAATAATCCAGAAGGAACCTGTAACCTCTGGAACCCTGTTTAGTATCTTCTTCATAATATTTCTCTTTTGGGTTTATTGTTGAGTGTTATAAACCTGGGATATTTCCCCAAGTAAGGGCAGGCATTCATAGCACTGCCCCTACTCTATTTGTTGCATCAAGAAAGCGAATTAGTTCGGAATTTATTTCTTGGCATCATCATTAGTTTCCCCATCGCCATCGCCACCAGCAGCCTCAGAACTTTGAATGCTGCTGCGGGGATAAACACTCTCATTACTCTCATTTTTGACGTTGGTTGTGTTGAGAATTTTACCGTTACCGGCATCTACAGTTACTTCCTGCTGACCGATCGCAACTGAATACACAACATTGCCATCTTCGTTTTCTAATTTGACGCGACTTGCTGTGCCACCTTTAGCTGCTTCCGCTGCTGCTTGTGCCTGTTGCGGTGTAATTTTAGCTAGAGATTGCAGGCGACTTGATTGTTGGTTTTCTTTGGCATCATCGTTAGTTTCGCCGTCGCCATCACTGGCTTCTGCTTTGGGATTGCTGCTATTCTGAGGCATGGCGGCAACTTCAGATTTTGCTGGCGAAGCGTACACAGTTCGGACTAATCCACTGACTGCTAAAGTACCTACCAAAGCTGCTGCTAAAGCGATTTTTGTTGAGGTTTTCATGGTGTAAAACTTTTTCAATTTAGGTTTGTAGTTTCACTGTAGAGCGCAAAAGTCAAGAACTTAGCAAGATTTGTTTTAGTTGGAAATTTTTTGAGTGATTTCTCGTTCTCTTCTTCACCGGATAGTAAATCGTTACCTATTGTGCGATCGAGTGGATCGTGCCACATTCTGCCGTCTAAATTATTAATGAATGGTGGAACCACATCCTTTCCCTGCGGGCCAAGCATCTTGTCTGTGCTGGCATTAGCCGCAACTAACAAGTCTTCATTAACCTCGCCGTTGCTTAAATTGTCAACAAGAGTGATTTTAGTTGAAGTTTTCACCGTCAAATCCCTTCAATGTGAGTTGGCAATTTCACTTTAGAGGGCAAATGTCAAGAACTTGGCAAGATTATCTGTCTGAAAGTTAAGAAATTTCATCCTGATTTCATTTTTGGGTGTCAACCTAGGTTAAGTGGCGATTTAACATGGATTAGGTGCTGTCGCGGTGAGGAGTGCGATCGCACTTAAGATAGCCAGGCATCAAGCGTGCAAGCTTTCGCAGCCACAGACCAAAATACCATAAACTGCGAAAATATCTCGCGATTAATAGTCGTCTATGCTGATGTTCGAGGGCGATATTTTTGTTTTTTAATTACTGATATTCGCCCAGCATTGTTTCAACAGTTATGCTGGCTAATTTCTGAATAATTTTTGATAATTTTCCTTGACGCGCTGTCTAAAAATGCCATAATTTACAAATAATTGTCCGCCAAGAGTAAAGCACATGAAAACGCTCAAGTCAAGTTTGATTATTCTAGGCAGTGTCGGATTACTATTTTTGGGAGCTTGCGGTAAAAGCGACCAAGCAAGCGATACAAATACTACTCCACCACCACCTCCTGCTGCCTCCCAACCTGCGTCTTCCGCACCCGCCGCGGCTTCGGCTGCGACAGGAGCTAACGGGGGTCAAGTTGTCAATTCTGGAGCTTACCATTTAGAGTTTGTATCCGAAAAAGAAGCTACGGGAACTCACTTAGATTTGTATCTGCAAAAAGGCGATAAAAAGGAACCAGTTGCTGATGCGAAAGTGTCGGCACAAGTGCAGTTGCCAAATGGAAAGCAACAAACTCTAGCGCTCAAATACGATCCTGAAGGTAAACATTACGCTGTTGTGTTTCCTGGCAAAGAACCCGGTCAATATCCTGTGAAGGTGAATGCGGATATTAACGGAGAAAAAGTGGACGGTCGTTTTACATTCACTCAGTAGTTTGACAGTCCTGGAGGCACGGGTGGCTAGAAACCGGGTTTTGTGCCTAATTTTTTGGCTGCAACGAAGGATTTTCGTAAAAAAACCCGGTTTCTTTGGTATAAATGCGTAAATCCTGTTAAGTTATAATTGAATGATTCACTTTTAAGTAGCTAAAATTTCATCTTAATTTCATTCCTGACAGCCAAGCTAATAAATAAGAACAACAATTAGTTAATTTTTCAGGGAAGACTGCGATGAAAAAGTTAATTTATGCTACCGCATTTACCGTCATCCTTGCATCTAATGCCCCCGCTACTATTGCGGGAGGAGCCATGCAAAATGCTAATATTCCTCACCTTGTTGGTAGCGCTGCAACTCCTAATAAAGCTCGCTTTCAGGGTGCTACCCATCATTTTGAGGTTCACGTTCAGGGAAGAACTCTTTCGGAAATTGCGATCGCCCTTCCAGAGGATGTGAGAATCAGGGGAGGGATTGAGGTGAAAAATCAATCCAATCAGAAAATCGAGACTCAAGTTTCTGTCAACAACCAAAAAGCCACCGTAGTTTTTGCTCAACCAGTCGCTCCTGACACCACCATCTCAATTGATATGCGTGGTATTCATACTCCAGGTTACAGTCACAATTGGGGGTACGCAATATCTGCTAAAATGGTGGGAATAAACGCAGAAATTCCCCTCGGTAGAGTTGGGATTCAAACTTACTAATAGCAATAAAATTTAGGAAAATTTCTGTACCCTACTCTCATCTTGCAAAAGTCAAAATCCATCTACACGCATCCGCGTTTATTGTGGTACGGGCATCCCGCCCGTTTATTGTGGTACGGGCGTCCCACCAATTCCACCTTTGTGGGTTGTGCCACAGGCGACGAAGAATGCTCCGAATACAAGAAACATCGACTGAAACGGGATATCTCGCCCTTTGTAAAGGGCATAAACCAGCATTGTTGGAATTGCATAATAGGAAACTACGATGATAACTTGCAGCACTTCCCAATTAGGCATTCCAGAGTTTGCTGAAACGGCAGCAGCCAATCATAAAAAATCCTTAATTTGAATCGGGTAAAATTTCACTAAACTTACCTTCCTAGATAAATGCACCCTCTAGGTCGATCGCACTTAATTTCTTATTTCGTTACCTGAGTTTTTTTTGAACGCAAAAAACACTCGACCTGCCAAACTTTGAAAGTAAATGCCGCCGACGGTAATTAAAAAGACGAAATAAGCCATCGCCTGCACCACATAAAGCTTGTCCGTGTAGCCAAACAGCGCGCTCAGCAACAAACCGGGAAACTTTTCTTCGGGAAGCAATTTTGAGGTATTCCAGACCATCGGCCCGAGAATGCAAGAGTGGATTTTAGTAAATCTTTCGTAATAGAAACACAGTGCTGCTGACTCGCGATTTGCTTGCGATAAAATATTCACAGCGCTGTCAAATAATCCCAAAGTAGATACCACTAAACCCGCTACAATGAAGAGCAATAAAATGCCCATATATTTGAAAAACAGGCGGATATCAATTTTGACTCCCCATTTAAACAGCAGGACACCAAGTCCGGTGGCTGAGAGAATGCCCGCCAAAGCACCAATCGCCGGAATAATCCCTTGTTGAAACTTGGCAACGACAAACAAAACGGTTTCAAATCCTTCGCGTAAAACAGCAATCAAAACTAAACTAAATACGCCCCAGCCAGCATGAGAATTTTGCGTTAAGGCAGCACTTACGGCGCCTTCGACTTCGGCCTTCATAAATCGCGCTTGCTTGGTCATCCAGAGCAGCATCCAGCTCAGCATTGCTATTGCTAAAACCCCAAAGGTTGCCTCTAGCAGGGATTCCATAATTGGTGCAAAAGGCTGATTGGATGCGGACAAAATTTGAATAGTCCAGCCGAACAGTACACCTATCAAAGCGCTGGCAATAAGTCCGACGCCGACACCGCCGAAAACCCAAGGACTTAAATAACTTTGTCCCGACTTTTTGAGGCAAGCGAGGACTATTCCGACAACTAAGGCGGCTTCGACTCCTTCGCGGAGAGTAATTACAAATGTGGGCAATGCTTCGCTAAAATTCATTTTTTTAGTTTAGGTAATATGTGGAGGTAATTGGTAGATTTTTTACCAATTACCGTTGGCGGTTTGAGTTAACTCTTTTAAGATCCAGGTTTGAGAACTTTTTGGCTGTCGTTCTCGATCGCCTTAATTAGCAAGGCGACTTGTTCGGTGGTTTTGACGGGGGCGGGGGGTGCGATCGCCGTTGGCCAATTTGCCTTAAGTTCAGTCATGTTGGCAACAATTGCTTTGTCAATTTCAGGGCTGGCTTTAGCCACTTGATCGGCAATATCTTTGTACAACATTTCCGCGTACATGACAAAACCCCGCGAATCTTGATATTCAATAATTGCGGAAATTTTGCCGTTAGCAACTGCGGCTCCGTATTCGGAATTAGCTGTATCCAGCAAGCCGTTAATCACTTGCAGCACGAATTTCGGATCTTTTCGCTGCGCTTCGGGAAGGGCGGCAATTGCTCCATCAACTGCTTGCATTGATGTGTCAAATTCCGCATTCACTTGAGCCGGATCTTTTGCACCCGCTTTAACTAAATCCTGCAATTTAATTAAAGTAGTCTTAAATTCGGGAATTTTACGCTCGTTTAGCTGATCTTCCACATCGGCATAAATTTCTTCGACTGGATGCCCGATGTGAGGTTCGGCTTGGTCGGGTTTGCCTTGATCCAAGAGTTCTTTGGCTACGAAAAGATGCCCTTTCATCAAGCCAAGTTTAGTCATGAAGTCTACATCTTTTGGCTCGCCTGTCAGCACCACATTTTCAATAGTTACCAAGTCTTTGATTTGGTCGAATTGGGCTTGAGTAATGACATTTTTTGATACCAATTCTTCGACTTTTCCGTAAGGGCGGCTGGCTTGAATTTTGTTAGAAAGTGCCGGGATTCCTAACTTGGCTTCGAGTTTATCTAACTCCGAAAGAATGGCGGTATTAATGTTAATTCCGCCTTTGCCGCCGTGATTCATGCTGTGGCCGCTTGTTGCTGCGGGACTAGCAGTGGCGGTGGGTGAGGCGGTGCTGCCGGTGTTGCTGGCGGTGGGGGTGGAAACGCAACCGGCCAAAGCAACGAGGATGGCTGTAGCAGCGGCTGTGGGTAATTGGCGAAAGGATGGTAACATGGCAGTCGATGATTTTTGGGTTAGGTGCAGTAGGACTCGCCTGTTATTAAGAAAGTTTCTTAATTATTCGCGAGTTAATGATTCTACCTATTTATGAGAAATTTTGGTAGATAATTTAAGATTTTCTTAACTTGAATCGGCGCTGATCGATCGCGATTTGGGTTAAGTGATGACTTCAAATACACCCATGCAGCCAGCTTCGGCGATCGCATCTTGATGGGGATGAAACATATATTTTCCAGCGTACCCGTAGGTAAATTCTAAGATATGTCTTTCAGCTACTCCCATTGTGATTACATCGGTTCTTTCACTGGGAGTCAAAGTCATTCCCGTGCGATATACGTCAAAAAAGTTGGCGTGCAGGTGAAAAGTCACTGCCGCTTCGTACTCGATCAGGTTAAGAACGTACAGCCGGATTAGCTGATTTCGGTAAATAGGGATCGGGTTGTTCATGTAATAATTGGGCAACCCGTTAAAAGCGTAAAGTTCGTTTTTTTCGTCGTCGTTTACGTCGTATCCTCCCATGATTAACAAGATTTCATCGGCGGGAGGGCGGGGTTTTGGCGGATCGATGATGAACATTCCATATAGTCCTTTACCGATATGGCGAGTTACAGGAGCAATATGGCAGTGATATAGATGCACTCCGTAGGGATTGGCATCGAATTCATAAATAAATACCGAACCGTTTCTCACTGGTTTAACGCCATCCATTTCGCTGGTATGAATGCCGTGAAAGTGCAGCGAGTGAGAATGTCCACCTTTGTTAGAAAAGATGACGCGGATACGATCGCCCTCAGTTGCCCTTAATGTCGGCCCGGGCACGCGATTGTTCACATTCCAGGTGTTGAAACTAACGGCGCTGTTAAGCTGGATGATCGAAGTATTAGCTTCCAGGCGAAATTCCCGAACCGTGCGCCCGTTTTCGCGCGTCACCGTGCCGTAATCAAAATCCCGCGCAATTTGCATCGGGTTGATATTGCTGATGGTGAGTGCATCTGCGGGCATGGGCGGTATTCTCGCGACTGATGTCGGTTTGCGAGTCAAGTGTTGAAGTGCGATCGCGCCGCCCGCTACCCCAGCCCCAGCTATTCCTAGCTGTAGCAGTTGGCGGCGACTCCAGCGCCCCGGCTTTTTCATGGCGGGACGATCGGATAAATCTGTCATACTTATTGAAAAAAATTCTCAAAAATTAACTCGTGGTTGATTATAAGACATTACCAGCTTGTTGTCAATCATTGTCAACTGTTATCCTTTTCTGGGAAGTCAGAAGATTTCATGCTGATTTCATCTCAGTATGTGAGGTTAGATATTGGGGTAGATGCTGCCGATCGCTAACAATGTATAAGAACTTACCACTATAAATTAGAGTTATGAGAGTTTTGCTAGTTGAAGATGAGCCAGATTTAGGGAAAGCGATCGATCGCACTTTAAAGCAGGAAAAATATATAGTTGATTGGGCTTTGGATGGCAGTGAAGCTTGGGAATATTTAGACAGTCAGTGGACGCAATATAACCTGGCTATTTTTGACTGGTTGCTACCAGGATTGTCAGGATTGGAACTGCTGCGGAGATTGCGTGCTAAAAATAGCGCCCTGCCCGTTTTGATGCTAACAGCAAAAGACCGTATGGAAGATAAAGTGGCGGGACTAGATGCCGGGGCTGACGATTATTTAGTTAAACCGTTCGGGATGGCGGAACTGTTAGCAAGATTGCGGGCTTTGCAAAGGCGATCGCCCCAAATTCAGCCCCAACAGCTACAGGTAGGAAATTTGGTTTTGGACTGCGGAAATCGAACTGTGTGTCATCTCGATCGAAGTGGTAACAGCCAGATAATTTCTCTAACAAACAAAGAGTTTCAACTGCTAGAATACTTTATGAAACATCCCAACCAAATTATCACCACTGACCAAATTCGGAATCAGCTATGGGAGGCGAGTGCAGATACCTTTAGCAATGTGGTAGCAGCTCAAGTGCGCTTGCTGCGGCGAAAACTTGAGTCTGTTGGCGCCACGAATTTAATTGAAACTGTCCACGGTGTTGGATATCGAATGAAAAGGGGAGAGATATAAATTTATCGTTTGGTGGGGGCGGGTTTTTGAGATTGTTTGTTTTTTGCTGAATTTTTGGTAAACCTGCCCCTACAATATACTTTGTTAAATATTAAGATTTAGTGAATTTAATGTGAATCAAAACAAACTATTTAACCGAACTCGCTGGCAATTAGCCATTTCCTATGCGGCTGTAATGGGTTTGATTTTAAGCTTGTTGGGATTTGGCGTATACAAGGCGATCGCCCACGCTCACTGGGTAGCCATAGACCGCGAATTAGAATCAGTAGCGGGGACGCTACACGACAGCCTCGAAACAAAATTGCAGCAGCCCGGACGCCTAGAACCAATAGTCAATGAGCTTTTGCCCAACCTCCGCGTAATAGGAGTGAATGGCCTTAAAAAACAGTTGCCAAGCCGCCATATTTTAAGCGCTATCAACCAAGGCTATTACTATATTCGTTTATTTGATTATTCGGGGAAATTAATTGCTACAGCAGGCGCTTATCCCGAAGAATTACCAGCCGAATTTAACTCCCAATACTGGCAAACAATAACTGACACCAAAGGCAATGTTTATCATCAAATTTCTGTAGCGCTACATACCCAAACACAGCAAGATTGGGGATATTTTCAAGTTGGGCGGAGCTTGCAAGACTTTAATGATTATCTCAGTACAGTGAAATGGGTTTTGAAATTAGGATTGCCTACAGCATTAATTTTGATCGGCTTTGCTAGTTGGTTATTGGCCGGATTGGCGATGAAACCGATTTATTCTTCCTACCGACAAATCCAACAGTTTACAGCGGATGCTGCCCACGAATTGCGAACGCCTTTAGCGGCATCTCAAGCAACTGTAGAATCGGCGCTGTTGATGCCTCAATTGGATGAAAAAGAAGCGCGGGAAATTTTGCGGACGATCGATCGCCAAAACCGACGATTAACTCAGTTAGTGGCTGATTTGCTGCTGCTGGCTCGCATGGATAATCAAGCGATACGCGATCGCCCTCAATTGTGT
>JARCMA010000297.1 GCA_030248405.1 Microcoleus sp. MP8IB2.171 | reverse complement strand
TAATCGTCATGGTTCGACACCTTCAATCAACTAATTCCCTAGTTTTACGCCTTTGGGCCAGACCTGTCATCACCGCGAATAATTCATGACACTAACCAAATTGGCGACAATATTTCACAAGCTGGAGGCGATAATTAATGGCTACTACTGCACCAATTCCAAAAATTGGGATGATTTTACGAGAACTTGGTTCCCGGAAATTCCGGGAATCTTCTACAGGTGGAAACTTAATTAGAACTTGGTCTGCCAGCGCCACAACTACCAGTGGAGGTGGCGGATTCCTTGAAACAATTTTTAACGGAGCATTAAGGTTTGGTAATTTTTTAATTTCAGGAATTGCTAGCTTAGTCTCTTTCAGTTTTACTAAACTGTGGAGTTGGATTGTTTCGGGTGTGCAATTTATCTACAATTTTGACTGGAACATTAGCGACACAGCTATAGACAAACAAATAGAAGGCTTATGGAATTCTTTTGGCGGTATCTTGGGGGGCTCTGTTGGGCGGGCTATTGGTTGGATTGGGTGCGGGTTAGTGCCAGCAGCTACAGTTTTTTCCTTTAATCAATCTATGGGAGCCTATTTATTAAAAGAAGTAGGAGAGCAGGCTTTAGATGAAATGCTAGACGCCGCTAGCGAAGTTATCAACGCAGGCTTTCGGATGGGAACTCAGGCGACATTTTTATGGCTATACAAAGATGTGCGACGTGCATTAAAAGATCCTTCAAATCCCTTCGGCGTAGCGCTACGCGGCGTTATGGGAGATAAACAGGTTGATAATTGGGGTACTGGTGAGTCTTGGACTATAGCTAAAGCTGTAGAGGAAAAAATTGAATCAATTCCTAGCACTTTTTGGCGAAATTTTGCAGAAGAAGCTTTTGAGGAGGGAACAGAAGCTTGTATAGAAGCTGGGTTTGCCGTTGCTGGTGGCATTGATGCGTGGCTCGCTCAGCAGGCTATGCAGCAAAATTCTGTACTTGGAAGTGATCGCACTGTGGAAATTGTGCCAGACCGCAGCGCACCGGATGAGCGCATTATATTGAGCGGCCCGGAGGCTGTTTTGCGTCCAACTATCGTTAATGTGATGGCTACACATCAGATGTTGGGCAGCCGAGATGTGGGAATCCTGATTAACGGCACACCAGTGGATGATACTATTCGGCCGGGAACTCAAGAGCGGCGGTTGATGATTGAATTTAAGGAAAAAACAGCGCCTCCGTGGGTAATGCCGGACGGAAAAAGAGCGCGCCGCCGACAGATTACCATTTTTGACATCAAGCGTGGACTGACTTGGGAAGAAGTGAAACTTGCTGCAAAGCAATACACAAGCGGCCAGAGATTGGTCAACGCTCAACTTGATAATGGGCATCAAATGCAATGTTACGGAAGTACCGAAAACGAAGCACTTCAAAAGATTAAAGAGTTGTTAAAATTGTCCACTGCTGAAATTTTGCCAAATGGCGTGCGGGATTCCGGGTACGTAGACCCCACGACGCGACGGCGCGAACTGCCGTACTTGGTTTATCCAGCCAAAGCTGTACTTGTGTGGAAAAAGCGATCGCCAAACTTAGATGGTCGCGAAGATCTAAATGGCCGCATTTGGACAGAGGAAAGAATCGAGTTTGATTTATGGCCAGACAGGGAGCCAGTCGGAATTGAACCGCTAGGCTAACGCTGCTTCCCAATCAAATATTGACGCTCTCGCTGAATCTGCCGTAGCACAGCATCTTTTGACATTCCAGTGTCTACTGAGAGCCTAACCAGCAATTCTCCCCTGGGTTTATAAACGTAAGCGTGTCCAAACCTAGATTTCTCCCGAACCATTGCCCTCCGGCTAGTGGTTCCCAGTAAAGGGTAAATAATGATTTCCATGTCTGCAATAAAACTTTACAAGTATGTATCTACGCTAACGCACTTAGGATGAACCCTAGGGTTGGGTATAAATCCTCCAACCCAGAGCGCACTCACGGCAAGGGTTCTAGCTTCTTGACAATCCAAGGAGAAAGGCTCTAGCTTAAGCACAGAGAACAAATAAGGTTGATCACTATGCCGGAAATGCTAGAGGTGGGGGCAGTTGCTCCAGAATTTTTACTTTGCGAGGAAGAGTACCGATACCCAAAACCCGCCGTTGATATTAATGGAGAGCCAATTTCTATCCGAGATTTTGACGATAAATGCTTAGTTCTGATGTTCATTGGTGAAGCGCGCTACCCAGAGGAAGTAAATCCAAGAATTGATTACCTCAAGAAAATATCGGCTTTTGCTAATGAATGCAAAAGTTTAGGAGCCGAACTTGTCGCAGCAGGGATGAACGAGCGAGGATTGATGCAAGGGTGTGTGGATAAAGCTGAAATTACTTTCAGATACATTCCTGGTGATAACCACGAAACACCAATACTTCACGATTACAAAGCTTACGGCGGACATATTAACGCTTTTACTTATGTAATTGCTGGGGGTGAAATCAAGGAAAGATGGGATCAGACTTACCCCAAAAGTTTCGATGAAGCGCATTTTCAGGAAGTGCTGAGTTACATTGCGGCTAACAACCTTGCCTAGTGGCTAACAATCTTGCCTAGCTGCTAACAATCTTGCCTAAAAACAACTAACAAATTAACTGGTTTAAAGATATGGGTTCTCAGTCAAAGTACAACAAGAAAGAATTAGTTTTCGTTCCAATTAAAATCGGTACTACAACAGAAGGCGTAGAGGCTGGCGCTGTAAATTACGCATTCTGGACTAATATCCCATCACCAGCAAGGACGGCACTAGGGCAAGTGCCAATCACTACCCCAGAAAATCCGCCGCTGGGAACAGTATTGGCTAGTAACTTCCCCAAACCACGGCGAGCTAGCAAGAGAGACGCCTTGAGATACACTTCTTCCTTTGCGTCCACAGCTTTACTGAGACAGTTGAAGATAGCTGGATGGCGTATCACTAAGCCTCGCATAACGAAGCCACCGCTGCACATCGAAGCAACACGTCCTACGTCTTTTGTTCACACGGTTTACGTTACATTCCGGAGCATTAAATATGCTTGGCAACTCCCGAAGGTAACTATCACGAATCTCACTCAGGCGACTGTTACAGCACTGGGTATTAGTCTTGCAACTCCCGGAGATTTTGATGAACTCTGTTTTGGTGCCCAAGCTCCTAAACCTCCTAAAGCTTCCGTGACAATAGCTGATGGAGTTGATAATTCCAAGACTTTAAGCACTTTCTACGACCCGAGCGTCACACTGCCAACAGGATGGACAGAATCGAAAGCTCCGAAAATCGCGTTCAACTAATCTTGCCCGGAGATTCAGAATTCAATGCAACCTTAAGTCAACTTCCACCAGCTTGGGAGACCCAAGTAAACGCTAAAGGCTGCTTCGGGTTTGTTCCTGATGCAGCAGCCGGAGGGGTGTTGAGAGCGGTTGACAACTTTGAATTCCAAGACTACGTACTTGGTGGCGAGTACGAACAGCACCAACAAAACTTGTATGGAGATATGTACATACCGCCCGATGAATTGGAATGGGTTGAAGATGATTTTAAGAATGTTGAAGAGTTCTATATCGACTGGTAGGTGATGACCATTGATAACCCCTTAAATTGGGAAATTGTTTACAGTGGTCAACATTCCAGAAGCCCTGTTGAAGAGAGCATTGGTAGAATTTTAATTCCAGGAACCTTTACCCAGCACATCATTAGGATTTACTGCACTTCATCGGTAGCTAAATCTCGATGGTGGCTGGGGGGGACTTTATCTCAACTACTAGGGAATACTTTTCAACCAGACTTTGAGGCATCAAGGTGGAAAATTCCTTTGAATCAAATAACATTGATTAGGCTCCCAGAAGTTACTACAGAATACAGGCTTAAGTTTGAGCCGGCGCGGTGGCATAAAGAAGTAGAAATAATAATCGAAAAATACGTGCCATGAGCTTGATTTCAATCTTGCCTTTAAACCAGGCGGGTCAATTTCTAATTAAACACGCTTTAAATTAGTGAAGAATTTAGCAGAAATAGCATCGTTTGTCGGAACACTTCTCACTTCGCTAATTAGCCTTATTGTCCTCTGGAACGTAACTAGAGGAGTGCTTACGATTTTAGCAAATATTCAGCGGAAACTTACGGTGCTTAGAAGCTTGTATATAAGCCAAAGAGCCGAGGTGCGCGACATTCAAAATTATCTTAAAATCCATCATGGGTATCATGTGCGAGGCGGTATTCATGAGATTCAAGATGATTTACTGAGCGAATACAAGAATGAAAATACGGGGTTTTGAGTGGATAAATACTCGTACCGCTTCACGGTTGCCAGCTTAAATGTTTCAGTGATGATGCTAGTCGCTGCGGGAATAATTTTGATATTCCAAAAAGAAAGCCCTACCCCGTTGCTTCCTTTTTTAGCACCAACTCTCACTGGACTAGGCGGTTTGCTAGTTTCGCCCCCTAAGCAATCATCTATTATATCCAATGACCATACACGAAGCTAATAGCCTTCTCGAAAGCAAGGAAGCTTCACTTGCTCAATTGGTAGATTGTCTCGAAGATTTATCTAAGGAGTATGGATACATTCAAGGAATGATAATTGCTAATCTTCGAGATTTAATTTCGGGGCGAAAAACACTCGCAGAAATTCAAAGTTTAATTGAACTAATTAAAGAAAAAATAAAATGCACAAATTAGTTTTTACAATGAAGCTTGCTCAATCCTTAAATTTAATTTACGGGAATTTGCAGCTAATTTATCCCGACGGAAAGGCGATCGACTATACGGCAACTTCTGGCTGTGCGAATTGGCAGCGACCGGGTGACGAGTGGGCGAGAGGGAAAGGGCCTATTCCTGCTGGGGAATATCAAATTCCGACTGAGCCTTATTGGCTAGATACTCGCGGGATTGAGGGTCTATTCTTCCACATCACGCCCGACCCCGTGGTTTCAATTTACGGCGTGAGGGCAGAGTTGGGCGTCCACTTTGACGCAAATGTGCCCGGCACCGCCGGATGTCTTGGATTGACGACTGAGCTTGGGTGGCGCCGGTTTTGCGATCGCATGGCGTCGATCGCAAACTTGGGCATCAAGTCACTGCCGCTTATTGTGAAATATTAATGTCTACAGTGTCTACAAATGGCGTAGATACTGTTTTCTGAATCCCTGATAGGGTTTTAGATGGATTGTAAATACCTACTTGTTTCAATCCCTGGTAGGGAGTTGGGAGCGGTCGGCAACAGCGGTATGCAATGCCTATGTTGCCGACCATTAATACTGTAGCATCATTGTTGGGGATTCTACATAGCAGCCAGGTACATTTAACTGAGATGTTGCACCATTCTCAATAATCCTTTTATGAACAGGCAAGATGCCTGTTCCACAAAAAATTCATCTTTTGTGGAACGGGCATCTTGCCCGTTCTTAAGAATGGTGAAAGATGTGAGTTTAACCGGCATTACCTATACGGGCGTATTGGATTTTTTGCGACACATCCCATTTCTCAGTTTTAATAGGGTTTTGTGTTGGTATTAAGCGAGGAATACCCTGCATAGATCGCCGATATATTGAATTACTTCAGTAGATGTATTCCCTGTATTTACTTATTTTAAAATAGTTAAGTTTTTTCGATCCAAATTACTTAAAGCTCGACTGGTTAATTGTTTTGCCTCGGATATCTGCCAGGTTATTTCGTACACTTCGCCGAGACTGCCTTTTGCCTAAGATTTTGCCTGAAAATCTCCTAGTTTTTTAACATCATTGGCGGCGGTTGCCAAGAGTTGAGCAACATAAATAAAAACACTTAATTATTGAGAGGATTTTACGCTATGCGGTCGATCACTTTTTTCTTGTTGATTCTTGGTTCTCTGCTAGATAACTAAAGCCGGCTTCCTTCCACGATACATTGTGTGCGATCGAACTTGACACGGTGCGATCGCGATCCGATCGGGGGATGTCTCTTAGTATTTCTTCACATAGCCTGATTTGAGTCTATGATATATGCCTTATGGCGTCCTTGTGTTTAAAGCCCGTTATCGCGTACCGCTGATGAGTCAATCAACCAATCCACCGCTATCCCAACCAGTTTCTCGAAGAACCGCCCTCAAATTCCTCGGAGTCGGTGCCGCCGGCGGGCTGCTGGGCTACTCTCGATTTTCCAAGCCAGAGCCCACCATTTTTGTGCAAGATTCTCTTGACTTGCCGCGAATGCTGAATAAGCGCAAAACCGTTGCAGTTGTGGGGGCAGGCTTGGCCGGGCTCGCCTGTGCTTACGAACTCTCCCAGCGAGGTTTCGCCGTAACATTGCTCGACAAATCGCCCCAACTCGGTGGCAAAATTGCTAGTTGGCCGATTCAAGTCGGGAACGAAACTTTTATGATGGAACACGGTTTCCACGGTTTCTTTCCGCAATACTACAACCTTAAAAGTGTGGTTGAAGAACTAGAAATTACTGATAACTTTGTATCTTTAGAATCCTACGCCGTTCTGTTTCGAGACGGCAAATACAAACCCGAAGTTTTCCGTCCCAACCATTCAGCTTTTCCCTGGAATATAGTTGACTTGGGGATATCTTCTCCCAATCGGCTCAAGTGGGGAATCAATCTGACAAAACCAGCTCACTGGCAAGTGTTTCGAGAAATCGGCGGTTTTCAAACTCAAAAAACTTTCGATCGCCTCGACAATATATCAGTAGCCGACTGGGTAAAAGGTGAATTCCCACGCGGACTTTATGACTTGTATTTTCTGCCTTTTGCCAAATCCAGCCTCAACGCTCCCGACGAATTGAGCGCGGGAGAATTAATGCAATTTTTCCACTTTTACTTTTTCGGAAATCCAGAGGGTTTGGCATTCAACGGCACGCGGCAAGATATGGGCACGAGTTTGGTGCAGCCTATTGCCCGATCCATTGAAAGCAAAGGCGGCAAAGTATTAACAGATGTCGCAGTCAGTGACATTCGCTGGGAAAACGGCAAGATTGATTCTCTGAGTTACCAGTCTGGAGACGTGCAAAGTAAAATACCTTTTTGGGTGAAGCGAAACGCGCTGTTAACTGACAGCAACTCTACCGAATATTTCGGCGCCGGGGAGAGCGTATTTGCCGCCGCACCGTCGGGAAAAGAGGCAATTTCTCTGAGCTGCACTCACCAAGGCTGCACAGTTCAGAAACAAAACGACGGTCAATTTCACTGTCCTTGTCACGGGGCAGTTTTTGATGCCGAAGGGCGAGTTGTGAGCGGGCCTGCTCAGCGGGATTTGCCTCGATTTAAGGTAGTCGATGAAAAAGCAGATGAAATACAGTTAGCAGCAGCGGTTAACCAATCGCAGCCGCAAAAATTGGCGGAAACATTGAAGGCTGATTACTATGTTTTTGCGGCCGATGTTCCGGGGATGCAGCATTTGTTTAGTTTGGCCAGCGGTGAGGTAAATCCGCAGGTACACAGCCGGATCGAGAGCTTGAAAATAGCCGATCCGTTTGCGGTGGGCCGTTTTTGGTTCGATCGCGAATTTCCCTGGGAACACAGCAATTTCAGTTCGCTTTCCGGGTACAAACTGACTGACAGCATCACGCTTTACCACAAAATTCAGGATCAGTTCATCGAGTGGAATCAGAAAACTGGCGGTAGTGTTGTGGAACTGCACGCTTATTGTTACAAGGAGAATGAATTTCCGAATCAGGAAGTTTTGCTGGCGACTTTTGAGCAAGAATTGTACGAAATTGTACCGGAATTAAAAGAGGCAAATATGCTGCACCGGGAATTAGTAAATCAAAAGAATTTCTCTGGATATCCGCCCGGTAGCTATGCCGAAAGACCGGAGACTTGCTGCGCTGTTCCTAATCTTTTGTTTGCGGGAGATTGGGTAAAAATGCCGTTTCCTTGCGGTTTAATGGAAAGGGCGGTGAGCAGCGGTTTGTTGGCCGCTAATGCTATTTTATATCAGGAGGGTTTGCAGAGGCGATCGCTCTTGACGGTGAATCCCGAAGGCGTGTTAAAAATCTAAGGTTGGCAGCGGGGCGGGTTTTATAAATCGTCAATTATTGGCTGCTATTCTCGGTAAAACCCGCCCCCAGCCATACCATTTTAGATTTTAGGATCGTGAATTAAATAATTTGCATAAGCCTGTGGGATGGGCCTGAAAGCCCGTCCCTTATAGACCAATACGGTTCACTTAAGACAGATCCCCCCTAACCCCCCTTCCCAAGGGGGGGACAAGAATGCCCTCAAAGTCCCCCTTCTTAAGGGGGATTTAGGGGG
>JARCMA010000296.1 GCA_030248405.1 Microcoleus sp. MP8IB2.171 | reverse complement strand
CGAATGGCGGACTCGACGTTATTTGGAGATGACATAGGAACTGGAGTTTCTAAAGAATGATAATCATTATTACCACATTTCCGTCGCCCAAATCTATATTTATTAGGAATTACCCAGTTATCAAAGGGTTATATCGTAACTCCGGCACTATAACTTTAACCACTGGAATATTAAATGTCGATCGCGCCAGATCGACTCGGAATATATTTTCATATCCAGCTTCCCAAAGACATCGCAAAACCCGATCGTAATCTTCGCTTAAATTCTTGCCAGCTAAACTGCTAAAATTCTGCCAAGGCACTGTTCCCTCTAAACGGTCAAAATAAGCATAAATTTTATAGTAAGTCTGACTACGATCGGGAGGAAGTGGCTCTGCCAACTCTTCACTAACACCATAAATAAATGTCAATCTCGATTGAGCAGCCTCAGTAATTGCTCGTGTCGCAGCTACAGAAATACTTAGGTGTGTTCCGTAACCAAAATTTACCATAATCGAAGGAGTTAATGGATTTTTGTCAAGGATAATTGCCCAAAAAGTATGGATAGAAATACAACTTTTTAGCCAGATTAATACCAGTTTAAAATTAGCGGCTTCAATCTTATTAATCAATTCACCTATCGACTCGTCATCTACTGTATTGAGATCGATAATTTTACAAGTTTTGAGGTCTATTTTGCCATTAATGCTGACGCGATCGATCGCATCTCTTTCAATTAACTCATAAAGTCCATGTAGCGTTGCTTCCACAATGTGATTGCCGCTAGCAAGACCATTTGAAGAAAAGCTGTACAGCGATGGCGAACACAGATAAACAGCACTTGCAGGTAGAAAAACACTTTCATTTGTCCGCAAATTTTCAGCTTTAATCCAGTCGATCATCGAGTTTTTGCTAAAGAAATTTTGTGACAAGTAAAGTGGTAAAATATTAGGTGAAATCACTGAGATATCGCTATGGCAAATTTCCTGAAAACTGTTGTGATAGAAATCGCAGTATGGGTTTTCGGCATGGAAAATTTCTATCGCTTCCATTAAGGCTGAGACTTTAGCCGCCATAGGATATAATCCCTTACCGTTATGGATTTGTACCAAGCGCCCACCGGGTTTTATAGAACAATAAACAGGAATGCCAATTCGATCCAAACCAGTGATATCTGCACAACGAGTAATGCCTGCTGCTGCTAAGTAAGGCTGGATATTTGCTAAAGTCTGTTCCGGTGAAATTAAACGGTGAGTGCCGATCGCATAACCTTTAGTAAGTGCATCCATATTTTTCGAGTTATTTATTGTTCAGTAAATCGGCCGCTTTTCCAGTAATTTGTAATTCTCTGCACAAGTCGCTAGGAAAACTCCAAGGAATTCCAAAATAGCTTGGCCCTTGCTTGACAATCCACTCTTCAAATGCTATGTCTTTTAACAGTAATCTGTAAACGTCAAGGTTCAAGCTATTAGCAAAAATACTTTCTTGTTCCTTTTTTGCCAAGTAACTTTTTAGTGTTTCACCTGGAGAGACACTATTTTGCTTTGCCCATTCTAAAATGAAATATCGCTGCGATAATTTGTAGCGTAAAACAGTTAATTCGGCCTCAGAGATAGAATGAAAATTACTATCAGTAATTTGCAATTCTTCCTGAACAGATCTATCTAAATTCCACTTAAACCCAAAATATTTTGGCCCTTGGTTTGCGATCCAATCAATTGCAAGGCGATCGCGCATCAATTCCCTGTAGCTACACAAAGTTAAGCCATTAGATTGCAACCATTTTAGATCGCAAACAATGCCATGCACTTTTTCCCAATCAGCAATGTCAGACTCTAAATTTTCTTCTGGATAAAAGATGCTATTCTGCTGCGCCCACTCCCGAATAAAACATTGTTTTGATAAATTGATTTGCATCTTTTTTAGCAAATTAACATCCTGCTTGACTGCCAATAAAAGTTCTCTGCCAGTGCAAATGTTATCGCTGCGAATAAAGCCAATCATTTCAACTATTTTACTGAGAAGTTCTGGCACTGGCAATTCTAATTTATTGAATTTACTAGAAACAATATCTTGTTTTTGAGAAACCTCAGCTTGCCAAGTCAGCACTTGGATAGCATCGAGTTTTTTTAAATCAACTTTCTGTGTCATTAAGTAAGTTTCCATATCAGCCAAAGCTAAGGGAGATAGCTGTTGTAACACCGGACTTTTGAGAAGATGCTGGTAGGAGCGATCGGGATAGTATAACTGTTTGGCAAACCTAATTAATTCTGCTGCTTGTTCCCTTGTTAGGCAACAATTTTTGACAGCATTCAATAAACTATAACGGATATTAACTAGCGGTTCTGAAAGCGGGCAGAAGTTATTAGACTCGTCACCATAAGTTAGCCAAATTTCGTCATCTCCATCAATAATTCCATCTCGATACCATTCAAAAATTTGACCGCAGCCCTTCATGCCAAATGCTTGCAATTCTGCGGCTCTCAACGCTCCTACACCTGATGCGCCATAAACCTTAATTCCGGCATTAATTGCGTCGCAAATTTCGCGTTGCCAAACAGGCCTTTCCCGGTGAAAAACTCCATCAATTAAAATAATAGTTTCTACACCCGATGCTAGAATTCGATAAATATCTCCCTTACTAACTGGAGGGTAATAGTCTGCCTCCAGAATTTTTCTAGCTTCATCGATTTTGAGAGAGGGGCCTAAGAATACAGCGATGGGTAGAAATGACTGCATAAAGGTAAAGAAATCGGGTTTCTCGATAAAATTGGATTTTGAACGAGATATTTAGGAAGAAACCCGGTTTCTGAGGTAAGATAGAGAAACCGGGTTTATGACCATATTTAAAAAAGGAATGTAGCCCTCAGAGTTCCAATCACAACATCAGGATTTTTATTTGTTTGATTGGGAGCCGTTAACCAAATCAAACCAGGAGTGAGTAAGATATTATCCGTAAGGCGATAAACGTAGAAAGCTTCAACGTGAAAAGGAGTAGCGCGATCGGGAATTCGCCTGACTAAATCCTTCGTATCATAACCCGCTCGATTTTCCGGTACACTTTGAGGTTCATCAAAAGGAGAAGGAGTTTTGGCACTCGTCAAATGGGGAGGTACACCAATTACAATTCCTCCTAAATTTCCTTGCTTTCCAAGGTCAGGAAAAGCTAAGGTAACACCGTAGCTGAAAATATCAGCACTGCTGCTGCTGAAACGAGTCTCAAAGGGCGTACCGGGAGCTAATGTTCCGCCAAAACTTTTGACATCGGTATAGCTAAACCAACCGCCGATCCCAAATCTGCGATTAACTCGCCACAAGGCTGATAAACCATAAGAATTTGTGGCATATTTATCGGTTAAGAAAATTGGACTATTGGCAAGAGTTGTCCCCACATCGTTATTAAACAGAGGCGAGCCTACCTGATAGTTGTTGTTGTAGATTAAACCCAAGGATAGGTTGCGGCTGGGATTGAATGTTAGCTGAGCGAGAGCCGAATATCTACCATTGAATAAGCCATTTCCTTGAGTTGGATTGTCCGCAGTACCAGCTAAATATCCAACACTGAGATTTAATTTGTCGCTGAATCTGTAATTAAAGCCCGCGCCCGCGCCTAATCCACCAATGCTATAAATTGGGTTGCGTTGACCGAGTATAGATAGAGAACGAGTACCACCGTTTCCATCATCAAAAAAGCTGAATGTTGTCGGCACATATTCCATATGTTCTCCATCTTTCGCCATAATTACGGCTTGCAAGCGAGAACTAATGGGAAATTCGTAACTTAAAGCTGTTAATCCAAAGGTATTATTTGCTGATAATGTGCTGATGTCTTGAAAGGTTTGTTGACCTTCGTTTGTTCTAGCTAAATCAGCTTGATTTCCGCCAGATTGATAGGCTGTAACTGGATTTGGCCCATATTCAAATCCTCGGATGTTGTCAGGAGCTCGTCGGCCGGGGTGTGATGAATTTCCGGCTGTTAAGCGAATTTTTAACTGATCTTCCCCGGTAAAACTTGTGAGTAATTCTAGGCGGACGCGGTTAGCAAAAACGGTGTTTTGATCGTCTGTAATAAACTCTCTAGATCGTTCTCGCGGGGCTCCTGTAACTGGGTTGAGAGGTGATAAGGGAAGGCGGACTTTTTCGCCATCCCCAACTAATACATCTGTTACGGCAAAAATTACTTCGCCTCTCAACTTTGTAGTAGTCGAAAATTGGTTTGCTTCGAGTTCGGCAGTCCTAGCTTCTAGGGCATCTACTCGTCCGCGCAAGGTGGCAAGTTCGGCGGCGAATTCTTCTTGCAATTTTTGGACGGTTGCTAAGTCCTCTTTTGTGACTAAGTTAGCTGTTCCACTGCTGATTAATTTGGTAACTTGGTCTAAGCAAGCGTTTAATCCAGCGGCGAATTCGTAACGAGTCATGGCGCGGTTGCCTCGATAGGTTCCGTCGGGATATCCTGCGATGCAGCCGTAGCGTTCTACTAATGATTGTAACGCTTGAAATGCCCAGTCGGTAGGCTTTACGTCGGAAAGTTGAGAAACTGAGGTAACTTGCTCCATTGCCTCTGAATTGCTGCCTTCTTGTTCTAATGGGTCGGCAGTTACAGGGGATTTTTCTGGTGCTATTTGTGCTGTTACATCGGCAATGATTGGGTTAATTTTTTGGTCGGGTTGCTGGGTTGAGAATGGCTCTATCTTTTCGGTATTTGCTATGTTTTCCTGGGAATTGCTGCTATCATTGGATAACAAGCTTACCGATGAATTGGTTGTTTCGTTAAGCTGATTTTCTGGTGTTGCGGCGGCGGTCGCAATGGGTAATGGCTCTTGATTTTGAGTGGCTATAGCTGGGGTTAAGTCTGCTGTTTCGCTGGCGATCGCACTCCCACAAACTGCTAGAATAGCACACGCTGTTACTGGGCTAAATAGCACAGCGTTCCACAAATTTTTTTTTAACATGAAAAGTCCTCACAGACCCCGCTAGATTCGAGGTTTTGGCAAAATTAGTACAGAGTTGCTAAGCTCGTCAAAAGACGCGATATCAAACTTACGTTGAAACGCTCATCTCTTAGCTTTTAGGCTTCAGTTTTTGGCCGATCGCCTTGACAACCACAATGATAATGATTATCATAGTCGCGGAACTAAGTCAAGCACGATCGCTAATTTTGCCCGAAATCAAGGCTCTGCCATGAATGGCGGGACAGTTGGGCTTTCAAGGAGTCAGGGTGTGGAGGCGATGGATAAACAAGCATTTCAAAGCGAGAGTTGGTATCGGTCGATCGCCCTGAGCCAAAGGATTGCGTCTTTGGGCTCTGGCTGCAAAGATGAGTTTGATGGGGAATTAGCCGATCGCCGATTGCGGCGGTGGCGACAACAGTACCCCTTGACAAAAAATACTTTTTTTGATACTAGACTGGCTTTAGATGGAATTACTGAGGTAGAGTTTCGGTATCTGTTGGGAGAACCGATCTCGGCACTGGCCAAGCGGCACGGACAGGCTTTGGGTTGGTTGGAAAAACTGGAGTCGGCGTTTGCGAGTGGCGATCGCATTGGGGAGGAAGATAGCGCCGACAGTGAAGGTTTTCTGAGTGCGATCGCGCCCCTGCTTGCCCAAGGTAAAAAGCGCTTGCGCCAAGGAATTGCAGCGTTAGTAGAGGATAGGCAACCATCGCCTCTACCGTGCGATAGCAGTACAATCGAATCAATTTTGTTAGCATTTTTGCCCGATCGCCTGTTTTGGATGCTGAACCCAACAATGGCACTGGAACTCAACGCTGCACGGCTGCAAGGCTTACTGGTAGGTGAAACCCCTCAACAGCGCTTTCAGAGCTTCTTGCAGCGGTTAAAAGATCCCGAAAGTGCGATCGCGATTTTGCAAGAATACCCAGTATTAGCCGAACAATTGGTCATTTGTATAAATTCTTGGGTCGATCTCAGTTTAGAATTCCTCCAGCGCCTCTGCGATGACTGGGAAACAATTATCTCTCACTTTTCCCCCAAAATCGAGCTAGGAGTTCTAGCACAAGTCAAAGCGGGTGCGGGTGACGCTCACAACGGCGGCCGCAGCGTCGCGATCGTCACATTTAGCTCAGGTTGGCAAATCGCCTACAAGCCCAAACCCCTCGCTGTAGACGATCGCTTCCAAGAACTTCTCACATGGTTTAATACCAAAAGTGAGTTACTACAGTTTCGCACTTTGCAAATCCTCGATCGCGGCAGTTACGGATGGGTAGAATTCGCCCATGCTAGCAGTTGCGAGACTTCCGCCGCCGTTGAAAGCTTCTACCAGCGCCTCGGCGGGTTACTGGCGCTACTACACGCTATCCAAGGTACTGATTTCCACGCCGAAAACCTGATCGCAGTTGGCGAAAACCCCGTCTTGATTGACCTAGAATCCCTATTTCACCCCCATCCAGTTGCCCCAAATTCGCCAAATTCCGTTCTTCCCGCCCGTCAAGAAATGGGCAAATCGGTACTGCGCGTGGGTTTGCTACCACAGCCACAAGCGATCGCAGGAGATGCGGTAGATGTGAGCGCGATCGGTGGTAATCCCGAACGGTTGGGAATGGGGCGGACAATCGGATTAAAAGCCTCAAATACCGATGAGGCAAAGGTTTCTCGGCAAGTGAGAGCCTTGGGAGAAAATCAAAATCAACCGCGCTTGCAGGGGGAGTTGGTGAATGCGGTGGAATATGCGGAGGCGATCGCAACGGGATTTGCCGCCACCTATCGCCTCATTGTCAAACATAGAGAGGAATTCAGCACTTTTTTAAATCGGTTTGCGACAGACGAAGTGCGCGTTTTCCTACGGGAAACCAGAAGTTACGGGCTTTTGCTGCAAGAAAGCTTTCACCCAAATCTGTTGCGGGATGCTCTCGATCGCGATCTCATCTTTGATAAACTTTGGGTAGAAGTCCCGGCGCTGCCATACCTACAGCGCGTAATCCCCTCAGAGAGAGAGGCTTTGTGGCAAGGTGATATCCCTAAACTCACAACGTACCCCAACTCGCGCCATTTGTGGACGAGTAACGGTGAGTGTCTTCGCGATTTTTTTGATGAGTCGGGGATGGAGTTGGTGGAGCAACGGCTACAAGCTATGAATGAAGCTGATTTAGAGCGTCAGCTATGGTTTGTTCGCACTTCTCTCACAACGTTAGGGATGGTGGTGCAACCGGGAAATTCAGCTAGTTACGCGATGCCAAAGATGGAAGCGATCGCAGACGATCGTGTGGCTAAGTTGGCGTACCTGGCAACTGCGAGGGCGATCGGGGATAGGTTGGAGTCTTTGGCGGTGCGCGATCGCGACTTGGCTGGCTGGATCGGGCCAGTTTTTACGGGTACTCGCCACTGGGCGGTTAGCCCTTTAGGATGGGATTTGTGGGATGGGATTCCCGGTGTAGCGTTGTTTTTGGCTTATTTGGGGGCAGTGACAAAACAGGAGCGCTATCGGGAATTAGCCCAGGCGGGGATGCGATCGGTGCTGCATCAAATCGAATATGAGGGCAGGCTGATTTCATCTATTGGCGCTTTTAACGGATGGGCGGGGTTGATTTATACTTTGACTCACTTGGGTGCTTTGTGGCAGCAGCCAGAATTGTTGTCAATGGCGGTTGAATGGGTGGAACGTTTGCCAGGATTGATTTCCAAGGATGAGCAATTAGATATTATTGGCGGCGCGGCGGGGTGCATCGGCGCTTTGGTGAGTCTGCATAGTTGCGTTGGGGGCAACGATTGTATTAAAACTGTTGCCATTCAGTGTGGCGATCGCATTTTAGAAAAGGCGCAAAAAATGCCCCAGGGACTCGGTTGGCTGACAATTCCCGGATGCCATCCGCTGACGGGGTTTTCGCACGGTGCGGCGGGTATTGCGTGGGCGCTATTGGAGTTGACAGCGCTTACAGGTGAGGAACGTTTTCGCTCGGCGGCGGTGAGTGCGATCGCTTACGAGCGCAGTTTGTTCTCAGAAAAGGCGAAAAACTGGCCTGACTTGCGATTTGAGCGCGATCGTACCCAATTTTTCGGCTTGGGCTGGAGTCACGGCGCACCAGGAATCGGCTTAGCGCGGTTGCATTCGCTTCAGCATTTTCAGGATGGGGAAATTTTAGCTGAAATCGAGGCGGCGCGGGAAACTGCGATCGCACGCGGTTTTGGTAGCAACCATTCCCTCTGCAACGGCGATCTCGGCAATCTGGAATTCCTGAATTCTTATCAGCAAATATTGGATACTTCCGGGCGATCGGATGTCAACCATATTGCTCTTAATGTGATTGAAAGTATTCGCCACTACGGTTGGATTTGCGATGTACCGCAGCGAGTAGAAAATTTAGGTTTGATGACAGGAATCGCCGGAATTGGTTACGGATTTTTGCGATTAGCAGCGGCGGACATGGTGCCTTCTGTACTTGCTATCGCATCACCATTACCGCAAAATTAGCTATTAACAATTACCCATTACAAATTGAATGAAATACACGATAGAAAACTGTATGGGCGGGTTCGCCAATAGCTTAAAAGGATGCCAAAAGACTTGAAAACCCGCCCCGCCAGGGATATAATAAACCCGCCTCTTCATAGGATCGGGGCGGGTTTTTTATATTGTAAGTTATTGCCCGGTATTGTTGGCGAACCCGCCCCTACAAAGCCTGATATTATGCAAGCAGGAATCAACCAGATATAATGTCATTTATAATTGCCATATTACTGAAAACTCGAATGAAATACCCAGTTATATTACAACACAGCGAAGAAGATTGTGGAGCAGCTTGTCTAGCCGCGATCGCCAAATATTACGGTCGAATTTTTTCCCTCAGTAGAACCCGCGAAGTCTCCGGTACAGGCGCTTTAGGAACCACATTACTCAACCTCAGACAAGGCGCTCAAACCCTTGGTTTCAATGCGCGAGGCGTAAAAGCATCCTTAGAAATAATCGATAAAAAAATCATCCCCCTACCAGGAATTATTCACTGGAAAGGCTATCACTGGGTCGTTTTATACGGCCGCAAAGGTGGCAGCTACGTCATCGCCGATCCCGGTTCTGGCATCCGCTATTTATCGAAAAAAGAACTGCTAGAAAGTTGGAAAAATGGCGTAATGTTACTGCTAGAACCCCACCCAGAATTTTTAGCACAAATTGACGATCGCGATCGCGTCAGCACCCTCCAGCGTTTCTGGTTAAGAGTCTGGAATTACCGCCATATTCTCGCCGAAGCACTCTTACTCAACCTCGTCTCAGCCTTACTTGCTCTCGCCTCTCCATTTCTACTACAAATTCTCACCGATGACGTGCTAGTTAGAGGTGACAACAAGCTACTCAATGTCGTAGTCATTGCTGTACTAATCATGAATTTAGTTAACAGCAGCTTAAAATTCGTACAATTAAACTTAGTCGCTCATTTTTCCCAGCGGTTGCAGTTAGATTTAATCCTAGAATTTTGCCGAATTATCTTAGGCTTACCAATGGCATACTACGAATCTCACCGTAGCGGTGAAATCGCTAGTCGCTTGCGAGACATTGAACAAATTAATCAAATTATTTCTCAAGCAATTATTTTACTTCCCAGTCAATTTTTTGTAGCTGTTATTTCCGTCACTTTAATGTTAGCCTATAGCCCAATGTTACTAGCAGTTGCTTTGGTAATTGGCTTATTAATGACTCTCTCAACTCTGATCCTGCTACCGAGACTTAAACAAAATGTCAGCAGTTTATTAATTGTAGGAGCCGAAAATACGGCTCTGCTAGTGGAAACTTTTAAAGGTGCAATTGTCCTCAAAGCCAAAAATGCTGCACCTCAATTTTGGGAGGAATTTCAAGTGCGATACGGGAGACAAGCAAATATTACTTTTAAGATGAATCAAGTCGCGATTGTGAATAACACTTTTTCGGGCTTTTTCTCCTTAGCTGGTGAGATAACTTTGCTATGGTTTGGGAGCAATTTAGTTTTTAGTCAACAATTGAGTATTGGGCAATTGTTAGCATTGAGTACAATGAATAGAAACTTTCTCACTTTCATTGCTAGTACCATTGGTTTTGTCAATCAATTAACCTTCACGCGATCGGCAATTGAGCGGGTAGTTGAAGTCATTGATTCGACTCCTGAAATTCAAGAGAGAAATATCAAGCCATCGGTCAAAATCCCTAGTAATGCTGACATTATTTGCGACAATTTAAACTTTCACCATTCTGGGAGAAATGAACTTTTAGAAGATTTTTCGCTGACTATTCCCGGAGGTCAAATTATTGCCTTAATTGGCAAGTCTGGTTGTGGAAAAAGTACCTTAGCAAAAATTATTGCAGGTTTATATCAACCTCAGTCTGGTAATATTCGGATTGGCGATTACAATTTGCCAGACCTTTCTCTTGATTGTATCAGGGAACAAATTGTGATTATTCCTCAAGAATCGCACTTTTGGACTCGCCCAATTATTGATAATCTGCGGTTGGGAAATCCGGCTGTGGGATTTGAGCAAATTGTCAAGGCGTGCCAAATTGCTAAGGCGGATGAATTTATTAGTAAACTTCCTAGTAAATATCAAACTATTTTAGGAGAATTAGGCGCAAATCTTTCGGGGGGCCAGCGACAAAGGTTAGCGATCGCTTTAGGCATTGTTACCGATCCACCGATCTTAATTTTAGATGAATCTACAGCCAATCTCGATCCAATAAGTGAAGCGGAAGTTCTGGATGGACTCTTGTCTTATCGTCAAGGTAAAACTACTATTTTAATCAGTCATCGCCCTAGAGTAATTAATCGAGCTAATTGGATTGTGTTCATGGAAAATGGACAGGTAAAAATTCAAGGAGTTGTAGCAGATTTAGTCTCTAAATCGGGGGGACATTTAGACTTTTTGACTCCCTGATTATCTAATAATGTCAGGAATGGCTCAGTAATGGTTCGGCTGTCACATCTAAATATTTAGAAACCAACCTGCACAGAAGCGGACAATCCAGAAATATTGGTCAGCGTAATAATATTTACTTATACATTCTCTTGTTAACATAATTAATTTATATAATTAAAGTGATAATGATTATCGTTTTTATGATACTTTTAATTTGTAGGTAAAACTTACGCAAAAGTATTTGTAAAGCTTGCAGTCCTGGCGGTAAGAATACCGCGCTGAATGCGACGGCTGTACAACGATGTGTAAGTCCTAATTAGGGAAAATCCTACGAATTATTGTACCCATAAGGAGTGGTGCATCATGTTGAACGAAAACATCATCCGTGCTTGGAAAGATGAAGATTACCTGGACAGTTTGAGTGCTGAAGAAAAGGCACAACTACCAGAAAATCCTGCTGGTTTGATCGAACTTACCGATGAAGATATGTCTTCTGTTTCTGGAGGCTGTACCTGCAGTAGCCGCCAGTGCAGTATGCCTTGGCATCACTGGTATGGCGTGGCAGAAGAAAGCTCAACTCTGCTGGCATAACCAGAAACTTTTGGTGCTAGTTAAATGAGAATATTCTCAAAAATTGGTACTAAATAAAAGGTCGATCCAGAAAGTATTCGCGACATCTTATCTGGATCGTTCCTGTAATAAAAATACGCCATATTTTCAGAAATTAATCATATTTAAATGAAATTAAACGACTCAAACGAAGTTTTTTTACCTACCGTTTATAGCGAGGAATTTTTGCCACCTATTAATCCTTGGATGGCTATAGGAGGATTGTTCCAAGCAGCGGCTGTCGGGATTGCTTTGGTTTTGGCAGCCACACTAAAATATAATGTGACAGTGAGAGCGCCTGCGACAGTTAGACCAACAGGAGAAATCCGAATTGTACAAGCATCAAGCGAGGGGACGATAAGAAGTATTAAAGTTAAAGAAAATCAAAGGGTAAACAAGGGAGATGTGATTGCTGTTTTGGAAGATTTGCGGCTGCAAAACGAGAAAAAGCAGTTGCAAGGAAATCTTCAGCAACTACAACAACAATTTGCTCAATTTGATGTTCAAATTCTGGCATTAGAGCGGCAAAAAATGGCGGAAACTGACCGCATAAATCGCACAGTTGCTTCGGCTTTGGCTGAATTGCAACGCAGTCAGCGGGAGCATGAAGATCGGCAGGGAAATAGTGTGGCGGAAGTGGAAGAAGCTGAGGCGAATTTGAGATCGGCGCAGAAGGAATTACAAAGATTTCAAGCGGATTTAAAGTCAGGGGAGGCAAATTTAAAATCGGTGGAAGCGGCTTTAAAGGCAGCGGTATCTAAGCGCGATCGCTATGAACCGATCGCGGAAACGGGGGCGCTTTCTCAGAATCAAATTGAGGAAGCGAAATTAGCGGTAGAACAGCAACAACAGGCGGTGGCGGCGCAAAAAGGAGCCATTGAAGCGCAAAAACAAACGATTTTGCGGCAGCAGCAAGTTATGGAAGCGGTGGCGGCGCGGTTGCAGCGGACAAAGACTGCTCTCAATCCTAGCAGTGCAGAAGTGGCGATCGCACAGCAGCGTATTGCGGCGGAAAAAGCCTCTGGAGAAGCAACCTTGGCAGCACTTAATCGGGAGCGAGAAGCGCTAATTCAGCAGCGGGTGGAAATTAGCAAGCAGAAGCAGCGCGATCGCTCCCAAATCCGACAAATTGAGGCAGACTTAAATAAAACTGCGATCCGAGCAACGGTAAACGGGACTGTGTTGAAGCTGGAGTTGCGAAATCCCGGCCAGGTTGTACGGTTGGGAGATGCGATCGCCCAAATTGCCCCCTCACGCGCCCCCATCGCCATCATCACCCGCGTTGCTACCCAAGACATCAGCAAAGTGCAAGTCTGTAAAGAGCCGAAGGTTGCAGACTGTCAGCAGGGTAAAGTGCAACTGCGAATTTCTGCCTATCCCTACCCAGATTACGGCACTCTCAAAGGTGCTGTTAGAGAAGTTGCTCCCGATGCGATCGCGTTAGTGTTGCCGAGCAATATCGCGCCTACAAACGCCGACAAATCCGCTGCTTACTACCAAGTGAAAATTGAAGTCGAAAAACCCTATCTTGTGAAAGGAGACGAACAATATCCTCTACAAACCGGAATGGAAGTAACAGCAGATATTATTTCTAGGGAAGAGACAGTATTAACCTTTATTTTAAGAAAAGTCAGGCTAATTACAGATGTTTGAAGCTACTAAAAATTGTCACAAACACGAAGTTAAAACAATGTATTGAGGGCGAGTGCGATCGATAATTCCCTCCTGCTCCAACCGACACATCAGCCGCGTCACAGTAATCCGCGTAATTCCCATCGCCTCAGAAATCTCCTGGTGAGTCAATCTCAAATCGATTAAGATTCCTTGTGCAACTTCGCGACCAAATTTTCGTCCCAACCAAGCTAATAGTTGCACCAATCTATCCCGCAGAGATTCGCTGCGAACAATGCAGAAAAATGCTTGAGTTTCCTGAAGGTGTCTAAAAACTTCATCTAAGGAGCGAGCGCACAAATTTTGAGGAATGTAACTCACTTCTACATGAGTTTTGCACTCAATTTGATAAGGTTGAACACCTGACAGCGAGTGACCGATCACATCTCCAACTCCCCAATATCCGAGGGTTATTGCTGTTCCCTGTTCGCTCCAAGTCACGGCTCGGACGGCTCCCCGTTCAATTCGCAGTAAGCCGTTAAAGGGCACGGTCACTAACTGACGGCAGGTGAAAGTCTGCTGTCTCAAATTGGGGTACAAGGCTGGAGTGTAGGTTGAAAAAGTCATAGGATTTAGGTTGAGCGCCACCGCTACTTTGGATCGGGACTTACGCACTCCGACTCAAGAAACCGGGTTTTTTTACCGAATCTGCGGGCTGCAATCAGGTATTTTGGTTAAAAAACCGGGTTTCATGTCACCCGTGCGTAAGTCCTATGGATATAATGTACAGCTTAAATTAGTTGATAATTAATGTCAACTAATTGTGGTATTTTGTGGATTTTCCCCTCTTCTTGGCAAGAGCGGATGATGAATCTTTGTAATCGCATCTACTATGGACGGCTAAGGTTGAAACCCTTTGCGGGGGCTGTAAGAGACGTTTCGGAACTTTACTGTATCGGTGTCCGGGTCGTAAAGAGTATAAGTTGCCCGATCGGGCGATCGCCCCACATTCCCGACTCCGATCGCCCGCCGTGCAGTTGCAGACACGGTTGCAGGTGGCTCTTGAGAGTCGAGTGTCATCACCCAGTTATTGATAATACTTGGCTGTAATTGATACTCAAATGCTAAGCCCGATCGCCCGCAAAACAAAGTATTGGCATCAGCGCGGATCACGCGATCGAGCATCACAGGCGGCGGAGTCTCCGGGGTAAGCTCATCAGACGCGCTAACGGTACTCCCGTGAATCAACAAACAGTCAAACTCGTGAAAACCAAAAGTCAAAGAGCGCAGCCACTCTACAGTTTTCCGGCTCACAGAATCCCAGAGCAACTTAATCGTATCTGCGCTGTATTTTTGTCGCAATTCTGCAGCATCTGGGCTAGAACCTATTCCGTGTAAGTTGAAACACTGTTCTTCCCACCACCCGATACAGATTTGAGGTTCGAGTTCTCCTCGTTTGGGCGATCGGACTCGCTGAATTAATTTTTCGCAATCGGGATTTGGACCAACTAAATCGCCCAATATATACAACTCGTCAACGCGAATTCTCAGGCGCTTTATGTCAGCTATTACAGCTTCGTAAGCTATCAAATTCCCTTCGATTCCAGTTAAGATTGCCCAGTTTTTCATGTTTGTTAATTGTTGGTGAGGCTAAAGGTTTTTGTCTGGTTAGTTTGGCGGTTTTTTTGGGAGTTTGTTTTTTGTTTTGAACGGATATCTTACACCAATGTCAAAAACTTGTAGGGGTGGGTTCACCAACAAAAATCGCCAAAAACTAACAATCTGATAAACCCGCGCCCACCCAACGGTAAATCACAATCTACCTCTTTAATGAACCCCGAAGGCGCAAAGAACGCAAATGAAGAAAAAAGTTAATTCTTAGTCGGCGGAGGCAGACTTCCTTTGACTCTCGACAGCGGTTTTAACCGCCGATTCATATCATTTCCGGTTGCATGAGAATGATGGAACTGTTAACTGTCAACTGTCAACTGTCAACTGTCAACTGTCAACTGTTTAACTACCTCTCACAAACATGAGTAGGATCATCAGCTCTTTCGGCGTATTCCAAACCCCTAGCCAAACGCCAAGCAAAAATCGGTGGCAAACCTTTTTCAATAATTGCAGCACAAGTAGCCTGATAGTCATATTCGACTTCTCGCAATGTCACCTGTTGAGCGTCAACATCATAAATCACGTAAGTAGCATTCGGCCTCCCGTGGCGCGGTTCTCCTACGGAACCGACATTCACAATCCGCTTTAAAGGAGCAGTAAAACTTAAATCTTTGTCTCCTTCAATGCTCGGCCCGCTGACTCTAACCTGCATATTCCCAGCATCTAAAGTGCGAACGTATGGTACGTGAGTGTGACCGCAAAACAGCACGTCAGCACCGGCAGAAAATACCCGCTCTAAGGCAGAAAAAGCATCCATTGTCGGCAGTAAATATTCATGATTGCTGTGAGGGCTGCCGTGAACGAAACACATATTGTATTCTCGCAAACTGTGCGGCAATTCGGCTAAATATTCTCGCGTTTCTAAGGGAATTTGTGCGTTAGTCCATTCGTGGGCTAACTTGCCTCTTTTTTCTGCTAAAACTGAGGGATAGCTACATTCGCAGGAGTTCAAACCTTCGACTATATCTTCGTCCCAGCAGCCGGCGCAAGTGGGAATATCCAGGGAGCGAATCATTTCTACGACGGCGTGGGGCTGTGGCCCGTAACCGACTAAATCTCCAAGACAAAAGATTTTGTCGGCTTGTTGTTCGTCAATATCTGATAAAACTGCATTTAAGGCTTCGTAGTTGCCGTGAATGCAGGACATAACTGCTATTTTCATGTTGTTTATTCTGCTGATAAAAGTGATTGTTTGACTTGTTGTTGGTAATTCAACATGATTGTTTCGGACAAACAGCAATCTTCTAGGGTTTGTCCTAATGCTGTTTCATTGAGATTTTCGCCGACTATTTCTATGCCGCTAAATCTTTGGGGGCGGCCTTCGAGCCAGCGGGGAAGTGGCAATTCTTCGTGGGCGGTTTCTTGGAATTTCGCGGCGAAATCGAAGTAGAACGATCGCCCGTCGGCTATTTCAAAAATGCCTTTGGCTCTGTGAACCTTGCCGTAGGCTCCTTGGGTCATTTCTTCATACCAAAATAGATCGAGGCTGGCTGGATCGAGGACTTGGCCACTGGCGGGGCTGCGCCAAATCGATAGTTTTTCTGGTTCGCCGCTGACGGCTATTCCTTCGACAATTACATCGCCCCACTCATGCCATTCGCTGTCTTTGATCTCTGGGGGGACGACGGCGATCCGGCGGCTGGGGAAGCTTTGGAGCAGGTTTTCTACTGTTGTCAGTTGCAGGTAAAATCCCAGTTCGATGTAGGCTGAAACGCCGTTTTCTAGGTGTTTCGCCAGTAGGGACTCTTCGCCGTCTGTCAGGGTTTTGATTTGGGGGAATTCGGCGGCGATGCAGGTTTGGTCGATCGGCACATTACCGCTTCCGGGGCAGAAATACAGCACGGGTGCTGTCTCGGCTGCTAGCTGCTGTCGAATCCAGGTTGTTTTGCCGCTTCCGGGCGGGCCCGCTACGGCGGTGATGGTATGTTGACTCATAAATATAATGATAATCGTTATCGTAAAAGTTGGCTCTTATATATTTAGATTTAAGGTTTTGAACGGGCATCCTGCCCGCTCCACTCTTCGTGGCTCTGCCTCTGGAACCAGTTACCGTGCAAGTTAGATCCGCGACAACTTAGCGTTTCGAGGCCGCCCAAGTCTTAGTGCCAACGTTTGTGACTAGCATCACAAACTTTTATGCGCCCAATCACTGTAATATAAGTTAACATTAATTTATATTAATTTACATTAAGCAACAAAACAAGGAAAAATACATGACTTCACGTAACATGATGGTAGATGACCAAGGCCTCCTCAACAACTTCGCGATCGAACCCACGATGTATGTAGACGCCAACGTCAGCACCGGTTTCACAAAATACGCTGAGAAAGTTAACGGACGTTTTGCGATGATCGGATTTGTTTCTTTGCTGGCGATCGAAGTTTTGACTGGACAAAGCTTGATCGCCTTCATCAAAGATATTTTAGGCTAGGGCGATTTATCAGCTTGAGATTTCACTCAGAAATAGGACAACTTTTTACCTACAGTCTAGCCGCTGTTGCCGTAACAATTGCTTTATGAGTGTATCTTTTAAAACTGTTTTAAATACAACAAATTATCAAACTAAAGTCTCAGCAATTGTTGAGGCTTTATTTGTTACTTTTACATCCCTTAAATCCGTTACATTTTGTACACTGCTCGTTGCCGAACATCCTTGTGCTATATCAGCTCAAACAGCTTTGCTTGCCAAAAAAGCTCTCATGTACCGATTCACTAACTGCGGCTGTTCCTGCTGCACCCAGTGGCTGCAATTAGGAATGTAATGAATCTGAAAATCCCGCACATAATCTTCAGTCCCGTAAGTTAACTCTTTGCCGAGGGCGGCATCATTTTCTCCCCAAATCATCAGCGTCGGAACTTCCAGCACCCTCCAATTATGGCGATCGAGAAATCCGCGAGCAATATTGCGGTAATAATTGATAGTAGCAGTCAGAGCGCCCCGTTTGGCAGCCGCATCTTTGTAAGCTTCGATATCTGAGGGGCTAAAGGTGCTTTTGTTAACTGCCATACCTTCCAAAGCAGCCGAAATTGCCTGATAGTCGCCCAACTGAATTAACAACTCCGGCAAAACTGGCAACTGAAACAAAAAGATGTACCAACTTTTCAGCAATTGTTGGAGAGTGCGTAGCCCTTCAGCAAACTTTGCCGGATGTGGTAGATTCATCACAATTAATTTATCCACCATTTGGGGATAAGCATAAGCAAAATTCCAGGCGATCGCGCCTCCCCAGTCGTGGCCAACTAAGACGCAACTTTCGTATCCCAAACCCTGAATAATGCCCTTGACATCTTGCACAAACTCTGACATCACGTAAGTAGATTGATCGTGAGGTTTGTCGCTGTCGTTGTAACCCCTGAGATCTACAGCGACGACTTTATAATCAGATGCAAATTCTGGGATTTGATGTCGCCAAGAATACCAAAATTCAGGAAATCCGTGCAGCATCAGCATCAGCGGCCCAGAACCTTGAGTGACACAGTGCAGTTTGATGCCGTTCGTAGGGATAAATTCGTGTTTCCAAGCAGCTTCTAGCACAGACATATTTGATGCTTCCTCTAGCTATCGAGATATCCTAGCAGTTGCTCTCTTTAAGAGGAACCAACTTTAGGCATATCTAGCAATTCTCCCAGCATTTGTCAACTCTTCCTTTTATCTTCATTTGTGGAACAGGCGTCCCGCCGGTGGTTCTTCGCGCAAAAAAAGCCGTAGCACGGGCGAGGGCCCGACGCCATCGCCCGTTTCCCAAAAAGATTGCTATCTCTGTCAAAATAATAGTATAATGTTGCTGGCATCCGGACAACTGTTAAGCCAAAAATTACTCTTTTTTGAGCGCGCTAAAATCCCGAAGCGCAACAATTTTAGGTGTTGTGTAGGTGCCAGTTCAATAATTAATATCGGGCGAGTGTACTAGGAATTAAAGGAGTTAATACTATGTCGGGCGATCGGCTGCAAAACATTGTTAACCGCTTGACAGATCGTCTAAAGCGCGACGTATTAGTTGAAAAATCCCTCTACGACATTCGACAAGTTGTGCAGAGCGATCGCGCGGTGCTTTATCATTTTTACAAGCAGTGGCAAGGTCGAGTGACTTGCGAGATGTTGAGTGCGATAGAACTCTCAATCTTGGGTTCAACAGGGCCAGATGAGTGTTTTAACGGCGACTACGCTGCTTTGTACGAAGCCGGCAGAGTTAGATCAATTACAGATATTGAAGTAGAACCCATTCACCCATGCCACCGAGATTTTCTGCGTAGCCTGAAAGTTCGCGCCAATTTAGTTGTGCCAATTTTAACGAACAAAGGACTGTGGGGGCTGTTAATTGCTCATCAGTGCAGCGGGCCCCGCACTTGGTCGCGATCGGACATTGAATTCATGGAGAAACAAGCACAAAATATGGCAATGTCTCCCACAATTCAAGATAGTTAATCTTTCATCCAAAATCCCGCTTTGTGACAGTTCGGGTGCATGGTATGTGCGATCGAAAATTACCAACCAACCAAAATATGGTGTTCTATTGTTAGGCGGAGGTTTGTAGCGACTCATAGGGCTGAATGAGAATCTCAGCGGGAATTCCTAAATCTTGATTCAGCTTCCGAATCATTTCCAGAGTCAAGGAGCGTTTGCGAGATAATATCTCAGAAACTTTAACTCGACTGCCAATACATTGTTCCAAATCGCTACCAGACCATCCGCGGGCATCCATGTAGTATTGAATGGCTGCAATTGGATCGGGGATTTCGATCGGAAAGTGTGCCTTCTCGTAAGCTTCTACTAGGGTACTGAGCACATCTAGGCGATCGGACTCAGGTGTATTAGGAGCTGCATTAAACAGCAACTCAACCTCTCGAAGGGCTTCCTGATAGTCAGTTTGGGTTCTAATTGGACGTATTTCCATATATCAATTTGTGTTTAGATTGTTTCTGCATCTACCTTGTCATACTCGCCATGAGTGCCAATAAAGCGGATAAAAATAATGCCGATGTCATAACGCATGGCAACAATCAGCCGATAGGAATTGCCTTTGATGTTAAACACAACACGATTGTTCGCAATGATGCTAGCATTACGATGAGCGGACTTAACATCGACTGGACTCTGCCAATCGGCGTGAGACGCTTCGTAGTACCAAGTTTTTAGTGCTTCTGAGGCATCTGGATGAGTTTCCCAGAAGTTTCGCAAGGTGCTGCGGGACAAAATACGCATAGAACTTATAGTAACTCGATCTTAAAACGGGAGCAAGAGGCGCTTGAAGAGATGCCAAATCTTTTTCAAAATTAAGCCTAACGGCTTGGGCTTCAGCAGCGGCGAACCTGTAGATCGGAAAGGCAGTCGGGTTGCTTCTAGCCTTCAAAATCACCGCGATCTTGTGGGCGCAGAGCACCGTCTGCTGCAAGGCCAAGAGTGTCTTGACGAAATCGGCTCAATTCTTCTACCCATTGCTTTGATACTGATAATAATATTTGTGATGTCTCTCGAAGACATTCAGGCGTAAAAAGTTGATCCTCACCAAGTTCTCGATTGATAAAAGGAACCACGTTTCCGTGACAAATATCATTTCTTAGGGCAACGATCTTGACATCTACACGGTTAGGTTTAGTTGTTGCTAAATTTGCAATAAAGTCACTTTCACCTGGAAATGCTAGGGATCGAATTGGCATTCCCATGTCGCCTGCATCCTTTATCAGAGTATTACTCAGCAACTTATAATCGCTCAGATCTTCGTTAAAGGACTTGCCTGCAAGTTGATGAATGGTTATTCGGAGGGTTGCCTCTATACCATTGATGAGCGATAAGACTCCTGGTATATATAGATCCTTGCGCAGCGCTTGTGCCCCTTGCACAAAAAACCAGTGCATTTCTGAACCACGCAAATGTGCAAAAAAAAGTCCATCATTGGGTTGGTCAAATACCGAAAGCATGTCGCTCATATTTTTACCTTGAATGTATAACCAACGTAGTAGAATACCAAGCTTATTTTATAACTTGTGTTCTTCATATAGCAATCCTAAATGATTTGCAAAACCATACGCGAGAAAGATGCTTGCACTACAAGGATTCTGATCTCGATCAATTTTGCGACTGATTTAGGACTGCTATAGCAACTGGCTTGATGGCTTGGCAGCTAACTTATCATTGTATCGCAGTTGCGGTACAATAAGGAATATAATCAAACAATACCGCAGCTCGATCGCACATCCTTCTTACTCCCCATCAGCATCTCCCTTCCTCAAAAATTGGGTGCTGTATTGAGGATTAACTAACAGCTACCGCACTCCCTAAAGGATGCTGCTGCAAAACCGCTTGCAAATACTTCCCAGTATAAGACCTCTGATTTGCCGCCACCTCCTCCGGCGTCCCCGCCACAATAATTTCGCCGCCCTTATCTCCCCCTTCCGGCCCCAAATCGATCGCCCAATCGCAGCACCGAATCACATCTAAATTGTGTTCGATTACCAAAATTGAATTACCCTTATCCACCAACCTTTGCAGCACATTTAACAAATGGTGAACATCATAAAACGACAAACCAGTCGTCGGTTCATCAATCAAATAAAGCGTCTTCCCAGTAGCGCGGCGCGACAGTTCCGTAGCCAGCTTCACTCGCTGCGCTTCGCCTCCAGAAAGAGTCGGCGCAGGCTGTCCCAACTGAATGTAACCCAAACCCACATCCACTAAAGTTTGCAGTCTGACACCCGCCCTGGGAATATTTTTAAACATTTCCAAAGCTTCCTCAACAGTCATGTTCAAAACATCAGAAATCGACTTGCCTTTGTACTTAACTTGCAGCGTTTCCCGGTTATACCGTGCACCCTTGCAAACCTCACACTGCACGTAAACATCCGGCAGAAAATTCATCGAAATTACGTTCACGCCTTGGCCGCCGCAAGCTTCGCACCTTCCCCCTTTCACATTAAAAGAAAACTGCCCTGCTTTGTAACCTCTTGCCTTCGCTTCAATGCTTTCGGAAAACAAATCCCGAATCACATCAAAGACTCCCGTGTAAGTAGCGGGATTAGAACGCGGAGTGCGGCCGATGGGAGATTGATCGATGACAATTACCTTATCAACCACATCCTCTAGAGAGCGTTCGCCTTTAGTTTTGAGGGCGTCCATATCGGGTGGTAAAGGCACTTTTTTGGTGATATAATGTTGCAGTGACGGGTACAGCAATTCATTGATTAAAGTTGATTTTCCCGAACCGGAAACGCCAGTCACGCAGACGAGTTTTCCCAGGGGAATTTCCACATCGATATTTTTTAAATTGTTGCGCGTCGCATTTATGATTGAGAGAGCTTTGCCGTTGCCTTTTCTCCTTTCATTAGGCGTTTCAATTACTCGCTTTCCCGACAAATAAGCCCCGGTCAAAGATTCCTCTGCAGCCAGTAAGTCGGCTAAACTTCCTTGCGAGATAATTTTGCCACCGTGAACGCCTGCGCCGGGCCCGATATCGACAATGTGGTCGGCCGCTCGCATGGTTTCTTCATCGTGTTCTACGACAATCAAAGTATTGCCTAAATCGCGCAATTTTGTTAAGGTTTGCAGCAGGCGAAAATTGTCTCTTTGGTGCAGTCCGATGCTGGGTTCGTCCAAAACGTAGAGAACACCCGTCAAACCAGAACCGATTTGAGTCGCCAGCCGAATTCGCTGGGCTTCTCCGCCAGAAAGCGTCATTGCTGCGCGGTCTAAAGTCAGGTAATCTAACCCGACATCGAGCAAAAATTGCAGCCTTGCTTTGATTTCTCTCAGGGCTAAATCGGATATTTGGAATTGTCGATCGCTCAATCCCAAATTATCCATTCTCTCCCGACATTCGCGAATCGAAATGCTCGTCAAATCCACAATTCCGTACTGTCCCAACCGCACCGCCAGCGCCTCTGGTTTCAACCGTTTGCCGTGACAAACCTCGCAAGAGCGATCGACCCGATACTGTTCCAACTTCTGCTTGATCAGATCGGAACCAGTATCGTCGTACTGGCGCTGCAACATGGAAATTACGCCATTAAAATCTCTCCTCAAATCGGTGGTGCCGTCGCGCTTTTTACTTTCTGCGGTGCGCTTTTGCTCATTGCCGTACAAAATAACCCGCTGGTGTTCGGGCCTCAAGCGGAACCAAGGAGTGTCGATATCAAACCCACAAGTATCAGCAATACTGCAAAGCAAAGAGAGATAATAGGAATTATCTTTGTCTGACCAAGGCGCGATCGCACAGTAAAGAGGCGCTTTGTCGTCGGGAATCACCAACTCCGGCGCAAAAGTCCGCAAACTCCCCAAACCGTGGCAATTTGGGCACGCACCGTAGGGTGAATTAAACGAAAATAACCGGGGCGAAAGTTCTTCCATTACCGCGCCGTGTTCGGGACAAGCAAAATTTTCGGAAAATACGATCGGCGGATTTGGTTCCGAATTTTCGTCCGTCGGTAACTCTTCAACGATCGCAATTCCTTCAGAATGCCGCAAACAAGTAGCCAGAGAATCCACTAAACGTTCTTCTAAACCGGGTTTTTTAATTAGCCGATCGACAACTATCTCGATATTGTGCGTATGATTTTTATCTAATTCGATATTTTCCGAAAGTTCTAAAATTTCTCCGTTAACTTTGACTCGAATAAATCCTTCGGAAGCTAAACTAGACAGTAATTTGCGGTGAGTGCCTTTTTTTCCGCGCACCACGGGCGCCAGAAGGTGAAAGCGAGTGCCGTCGGGAAGTGCCATGACTCGATCGCACATTTCATCAATTGTCTGCGGCGCAATGCAGCGATCGCAAATCGGACAGTGCGGTTCGCCGGCTCTGCCATAGAGTAATCTGAGATAATCGTAAATTTCTGTAACAGTGCCAACAGTCGATCGCGGGTTATGAGAAGTTGACTTTTGGTCGATCGAAATAGCCGGACTCAAGCCCTCGATCGCGTCCACATCCGGTTTGTCCAACTGTCCCAAAAACTGGCGCGCGTAAGCGCTGAGAGACTCCACGTAGCGGCGCTGTCCCTCGGCAAAAATTGTATCGAAAGCCAAGGAAGACTTACCAGAACCCGAGACGCCAGTAAAAACGATCAGTCGATCGCGCGGCAGTTCCAGATCGATATTTTTCAGGTTGTGCTGTCTCGCACCGCGAACCCGAATCGTATTTTGGTTGTTAGAGTGAGAATTCGTCACATTATGCCCGTTGCGGGATGCACTTGGCTGGCTGTTTGAGGTTTCGGCGCGTTGGGACATGAGAGTAGTGCAAAACAGTGCTTAACCATCTTAGCGCTGCCTTTGGAATTGCTGGCATCCAAACTCAAGAATATCAAAGAATTGTCAAATAGGTTTCCGTCGGCCCGTCGGGCAAAACCTTCAAACTTTGATGCTTCAAATCCACTTCAATTCCCAGCGCTTCCATCGGAATTACGCCTAAAAGCGGAGTTTTACCCTCTGGCAATTCCAGACACTCAAACGTGCCTTCGCGCCCGCACAGAGAAATCGAGGCATCTCTAAAAATCCGAGCCTCACTAATACCAGTGGCAGTCTCAACAACCACTTGCTTAAGGATTCTCAAACCTAGTCTAGCAATGACATCTTTCGGCAAACACAAAGTTGTCGCGCCCGTATCCACTAAAACATTTTCTAGAATGACAGACCTGATTTGCTCTACCGGAATCATGCCTCGTTCGGCATCAGCTTGATCTATCAGATTTTGAATCGCTAGCGTTGTTGTAACTTTTTCCATGAGGCTTTCGGTAGTTGACTGCATAATTTTCATCCGAAAGATTGCTACCTTAATTTTAGCATACAATGCTGAATTTAAGCCAGCCAAGAAATAGATAAAATCTAGATATAGCGTATTCTATTAAAGCATTTTTGGAGTGCGAACTTCCCGATAGCAAAGCTATCTTTATTTTTAAACAACTTTTATGTCCGATCGTTCGAGCGCTCAAACCGACATTTTTCGGGTAAAATTGAGTCTAATCCTTTAATTGCTGAGGTCTAGTGTGATGCCAATTCCCAAACTTAGTGAAACAATCATCAAGAATAACAGTTCTGAGCGATCGCTCAACCGAGCCGAAGATTACTATTTAGGTGGCAATGTTACTAACGCAGTCCTCCGTGACAATATGGTGCAAGCAACAGTATACGGTTCTCAATCTCAAGCCTACAGTGTTAGCCTGCCGTTCGATCGTGCGGGATTAACATCTGGAGTATTCTGCACTTGTCCTTACGATGGCGATGGATGGTGCAAACACATTATCGCTACGCTGTTTTTGTGTCTGCGAGAACCAGAAAGAATTGAACATGGCGAGAAGCTGGAAGACTTGCTCTCTCGCCTCAACGACGCCCAAATCTATGAGTTAGTAGAGCATTTGGTCAACAGGGAACCGTCGCTGATAAGTGCGATCGAACTATACGTTAATTCAAACGCTGTGTCTGCGCCGACAAACCAACTGACGAAAATACATCGCCGAAGTGCGATCGATCCTGCTCCCTTTCGGCGACAAGTACGAGATATTTTCCGAGAAGCTGAGAATTATTCCGAGTATGAATATGATGAAGAAGACCCGATTACAGAAGAAATTTTAGAACTGATTCAGCAAGCCCAGGAATTCAGCGAACATGGAGACGGCAAAAACGCTTTAGTAATTTTAGAAGCCATCACCGCAGGTTGCGTTGAAGATTGGGATGACGTAGAAGAATATGTTTATGACGGTTCTAGAATAACTAATGCTTTAGATGAAGCCTGGACAGAAGCCATTTTGACGGCTGAGCTAACTGCTGAAGAAGAAATAGATTTCCAGGTGATGTTAGAAGGTTGGAACGATGAATGGGATTGTGATTTCAGTATGAGCTTGGAAGCTTTACGCCAAGGTTGGGACTATCCGCCACTCCAGCAGATACTGGAAGGAAACCTTACTGGATCGGGAATCTGGGATGTTGACGCACCAGATTATGCTCATGACTTAACCTTGACTAGATTGCAAATTCTCGATCGCCAGAATCGCGACAAAGAATACTTATACCTAGCCAAAGCAGAAGGCTGTATTCAACAATATCTGACAATGTTAGCTCGTCTGGGGAGAATAGAAGAAGCTGTGAAAGCTGCGGAAACCGAGATGACATCAGTCGAAGAGGCTTTTGCTCTAGTACAAATTTTACAAGAAGACGGATACTCAGAAGAAGCTCTAAAAATTTGTCAAGTTGGGTTAGATTTACCAGGCAATTCTACCTACAAACTGGCAGTTTCTATGAGTGAATTAGCCGATGAATTGGGAGAAAAAGAAATTGCTTTAAACGCAAAAATCAGGATTTTTGAAATCGAACCTTCCTTGACAGATTATCTGTTAATACAGAAGTTATCAGGAGATAGTTGGTTAACTTTGAAATCTGATTTATTGGCAAACTTCACAAGTGAGGAAGATGACATTGATACTGAAGCGAAGGTTGATATTTTTCTGCATGAGGGGCTGATTGAAGAGGCGATCGCCATTGTTGACACATCCTACGAGTCAGAACTGGTTCACCGAGTCATGACGGCGGCAATTTCCCATAGCCCCGATTGGGTAATCGTCAATGCTTGTGAGCGCGCTGAATCAATTCTAAATGCAATGAAATCAGCCCAGTACGATAGTGCGATTAAGTGGCTGGAAAAAGCCCGTGCTGCTTATATAGAAGCTGGGCGAAATGCTGAGTGGTCTGCCTATCGTGCTGAACTTATGGAAGTACATGGTCGGAAGCGGAAATTCATGGGTTTGTTCAAAAACTCATATTTAAATTGAGTCTTAATTTTACCGTAAATCGGAACAAGTAAAAGCAGCAAAATAATATCAATTCTTGCTGCGCCGGAATGATATAATTTCAAGTTTTGTAGGGGCGGGTTCACCATGATATTTGCAAATATCGACACATTATATAAACCCGCCCCGCCCCTACGATAATTCCGTAGTTACCGGATTTGATATCACCATACAAATAATCTGCGTTTATCTGTGTTTGTCTGCCTCGCATCTGCGGTTTACCTATCAATATTATTTTGCCACAGCACTCGGTGCAACCATATTCCAATTCACCCGCGAAACACCGTACCAAATAAAATTATCCAAAAGTCCGTAAGCATCCCCGCAATTGTAACCTTTAGCATCAACACACTTTTTATCCGCCCTTTGATTCACCGCCACAAAAATATCAACTCCATCCGGCAACACACCCGCATACATTTTCAAATTAGCAAAATCATCAACGATGTGACCTTGAGCATCCACAGGTGGCAATTTCCACTCCTTCGGATTATTCTTTCCCCCTAACTGAATTGCCCAAGCATGAGTACCATCAAGCGCTCCGTTGTGAGCAGTATATCGATTCCAAACATTATTGCGCTTTTCCCCGATTCGCGGATTATTTTCATAACCGCCAACCCAATATTGCGACATAAATTTGAGAAAAACTCCAGCTTCCGCAGCTAGCAAACCAGTGCCGGGACTCAAATCTGTGTGTCTGCGGGCAAAAGGAACTTGGCTTAAATTCCAAGACCAATTTATTGTCCCTGGCTTCGGATTTATCCAGCTAGAAAAGTCGCAAAAGCTGCCCTTCAAAATGCAGTGCGGTCGCTTCAAATCCCATCCCTTTCCGTAGTGATTTTTTCCGTTCCAGTGGCGTTTTTCCGGCTCGCGATCGCCAAAATTTTCTACTCCTTGGCTCATGAAAATCCCCTTGGTAGCCGTAGTAGAAATTCCCAACTCGGTTTTGAAGAAAATTTCCAAAGCAGAGCCTTGATGAGTTTCTAGTTTTCCCGTTTTTGCAGCATATCTGCCTGAAGCGACAAGCTGCTGCAAAATAATTGTAGGAAATGCCGGACTGGTATTGGAATAATGATATTGACCGAGAGGATACTGAAGGCATCGCCCAGCCAAAACCATCATGGTTTCTTCTAAGGTAGCACTAGGCAAAAAATAGCCTGCGTTAGGGGAAATTCCCAGTTGGTTTTTAGCTGAACCGACAGATTTGTTGCCCCATTCATTGACAAGTAGCTGTTCTTGTGATTTAAAATTGGCTGGAGTTTTAAGATTGCGAAGTACGGCCAAATTTGCAGTTACGTCTTGACCGTATCTGGGGGCGCTCCGCTGAAGTCCCGATCGATGCGATAGCAGGTGTCCGAGGGTGACGTTTTGCCACTGTTTGTCGGCAAATCCTGAGTTGAGATTGCTACAATTACGGTCTTTAATTGCTACGGGAAATTTTACTTTCCCCGAAAATACGGCGTGCAATTTTTCAGGGATAATCGCGACTGGATATTGCTTGTTCAAACCGGGAATTAGGGGCGGATAATGCTGGGGATCGAACAATTTCATTCCTTCGATTTGCTCGTCAGTCAGTTCTAAGCCCGCCCGATCGCGCGCCGTCTGTTTTAGCGCCCAGCGCACCATCGCAAAGGTAACAGGCTTGCTGATGCTGCCCATACGCATGGGGGTGTCTGCTGGTACGATCGCACTTAGAGGAGTCTGCATATCGTCACCGCAAGCCGGATTTGCGTTATTGGTCGATCGACCTTTCATGCGCCCCAAGCCCCAAACACCCACGGGCTTACCTTTGACAGAAACACCGAGAACAGCCGCACCGACGCAGCGGTAGCGCATGAACTCTGTCAGGGATTGCAAAATCGGCTGTAGTTGCGCGTCGCCGCTACCGCTAACGGGGATGCTTTCTTCCGCTAAAGCTATGTTGTTGTTCGACTCAAAAACCTTTCCGAAGCCTCCTAAGAGGATAGCACAAATTAAGGTTAGACTCGTGTAAAAAAATCTGTTAAATTTAAGTTGATTGACAGCTATTTTTATCATAAAAGCCTCTGGTTTTAAAATGTAGGGCGGTATTTAATTTCCCGCCCTTTCGTAGCGAACGTGAACGCGATTTGATAGATAATTCAACCGCAGATATCGGGCAGATGCAACACTGATAGACGCAGATGATTTCAAGATAGGCAAGCGATTTTTGCAATTTAACTCTACTATAGAGGGACGGAAGGCGCGGATAAGAATACTTTATTTTGGTTGACACTCATTAATTTTTGGTCTTGCACAACCCCAATCAAATTGTCCTTGTAGAAGATACCGGTATCTTGAACATTGTTGCCGTTCCAATCGCCACCTTTGAGAGAATAGCCGTCTGCGAAATTGCCTTTAATTTGGATTTTGTCTTCACCTACACTAAAATCGGTAATCGTCGCATAGCCAGTGCCGAGATAGTAAACATTGTTAACGTTGCCGAGTACAAATGTGTCCGCACCCGCGCCGCCGTAGAGAGAATCCGATTCAGTACCGCCGCCGATACCGTTACCAGCACCCGAAAAATTAGCACCGTCAAGGTAATCGTTACCGTCGCCGCCGCTCAGATAATCTTTGCCGCTTCCTCCGAATAAATGATCGTTGTGAAATCCGCCGCTCAGATAATCTTTGCCAGCACCTCCATACAGCAAATCTTCGCCAGCTTCGCCGTATAATTTATCATTACCCGCGCCGCCATTTAGCTTATCGCCGCCGTAGCCGCCGTAGAGGATGTCATCTCCGCCGAGACCTAACAAGATATCATTGCCTTTATTGCCGTAAATTGTATCATTTTAAATCTGAATTTGACCTTGACCGTTGATTGTCCAATCATCTCCAACTAGGGATTTATGGAGTTGACCGTTGCCGTTGACAGTGTTGTTGTCGTCGTAGTCTGTACCGTTGATAATTAATGACATTTTTGTGACTCCTTGTTTTTTTCTAATTAGTGCAAGGGTGAGAAAGACTCAACTAACTTGCTTGATGTCTCTAGTTTCTCCTCTAATAAAGCAAGCGACAATGGGAATAAAATCAGGTAATTTAAATGACTGAAAAATCGTGTTTGGTAAATATTAATAGGAATAAATCAGGGAGTAAAATATCAGAATTGGGAAAAGTCAGGTTTCATTGGTGTCAACAACCGCGTTAAATCCGCAGTCCGGCAGTCCGGCAGTCCGGCAGTCCGGCAGTCCGGCAGTCCGGCAGTCCGGCAGTCCGGCAGGGGTTTAAACCCCTGCCTCAAAGCGCAAGTCCTCTGAAGAGGACTAATGATTCTTCAGTCCTCTTCAGAGGACTTCAGCTATTAGCCAGGGGTTTAAACCCCTGGCGGTATTTTGGGTATTGATAGATTAAAAAGTGGAATCAATAAATTAGGTGAGTTCAACTCTGTAAAATTGATGTGAGCAACAGATAGGTTATTGAGAGTGGCTAAAATTTGACCTGTTGCAGTCAAGCGGATTAAGGTGTCGCTGTTTGCTTGAGTAATTGACAGTTGAGAGGAAGTCAAACCTCTAGTAAGGGCGATCGCATCTTTTCCGGGTTCAAAATCTCGAATGGTATCCATCCCTGAATCGGCCCAAAGCAGAAAACGATCGTTCCCACTTCCTCCAATTAAAACATCATCTCCCAAATCGCCACTTAAAAAGTCGTCTCCCGCTCCTCCAAATATGGTATCATTGTCTTCCCCTCCGAAAATCGTATCATTTCCTTCACAGCCATCAAGTAAGTCGTTATTTTCATCGCCCCGCAAGTAATCGTTGCCACCGCCACCACAGGCTGTATCATCACCTAAATTTCCCAACAGAGTATCGTTGCCTTCACTGCCTAAAATTAAATCTCGATCCTTACCTCCCAATAAGAAATCGTTTCCTTTGCCCCCATCCAAGAAATCGGAGTCTTCGTTGCCATTAATGAAGTCGCTATCTTCTCTGCCATTGAGTGAATCTTCTCCTCGATTTCCTAATAATGTATCTCCTCCTTCATTGCCAAGAATAATGTCTTGATTCTTGCCACCAAAAAGCCAGTCATCTTCCGTTCCACCAGAGATAAAATCGTTGCCTTCATTACCGTTTAAAAAGTCATTTCCTTCGCCACCAAAGAGGTTATCGTTACCTTCTTTAGCCTGGAAATAATCCTCGCTGCTGCTACCGTCGAATCTCTCATTGCTAGCAGTACCTGTGAGGGGTAGATCGATCGCACTATTTACAACTACCTTTTCTACAGGATTTGGTTGGTTGAGATTTGGGAGGGATAGAGAGTTACAAAGGCAATCTTCTGTCGGAATTTCTGTCGGAATTTCTGTCGGAGTTGGCGTTGGTGTCGGAATTTCTGTCGGAATTTCTGTCGGAGTTGGCGTTGGTGTCGGAATTTCTGTCGGAATTTCTGTCGGAGTTGGTGTTGGTGTCGGAATTTCTGTCGGAGTTGGTGTTGGAGTTGGTGTTGGTGTCGGAATTTCTGTCGGAGTTGGCGTTGGTGTCGGAATCGGTGTCGGAATCGGTGTCGGAGTTGGCGTTGGCGTTTCTGTCGGAATCGGTGTTGGAATTGGTGTTTCTGTTGGCGTTTCTGTTGGCGTTTCTGTTGGCGTTTCTGTTGGCGTTTCTGTGGGAATTGGTGTTGGCGTTTCTGTCGGAATTTCTGCCGGAATTGGCGTTGGTGTCGGTGTTAAAATTGGTGTCGGTGTTGGTGTTGGCGTTTCTGTCGGAATTGGTGTCGGTGTTGGTGTTGGCGTGTCTGTCGGAATTGGTGTTGGCGTTGGTGTTGGCGTTTCTGTCGGAGTTGGTGTTGGAGTTGGTGTTGGGGTT
>JARCMA010000295.1 GCA_030248405.1 Microcoleus sp. MP8IB2.171 | reverse complement strand
CTATGGTTCGCCCTTATATGTGTATCAAGCCGATCGCCTGCGTCAAACCCTAGAACACATTACCCGATCGATCGACTATCCGCACGTGCAGTTTCATTTTGCCACCGTCACCAACGGCAATATTGCTCTGTTGCAACTGATTCAGCAAGCTGGTTGGGGGCTGCACGCGAATACACCGGGGGATGTTTTTTTGGGACTGAAAGCGGGTTTTACGGGCGATCGCATTGTCTACACTGGCAGTAACCTCAACCGGGCGGATATTCAGCAACTGATTGACTGGAAGATCGATCGATTCAACTTCGATAGCCTGTCGCAACTCCAGGATTTTTGCGAATATGCGCGCAGTCAACCGCGATTAATCCGTCCCGAAATTGGACTGCGGCTCAACTTACCGGAATTGACGGGAGACAGCCGAATCGGACTCAATCCCGCTGAATTTGAAAAAGCCAACGAAATCGCGCAGCAGCACGGTTTTAGCATCACTGGACTGCATTTTTATCGGGGGACGGGAACTAATGCCACTGGTGCTTTTACGCAAGTAATCGATCGCCTAATTGCGATCGCCCAACAGTTACCCGATTGGCGAACTCTCGATTTTGGCGGTGGTTTCGGCTATCCCTATCGAGGCGGTGCGGTGTTTGACTGGGGGGAGTTTGGGGCAGCGATTACTCAACGATTGAGTGCGCTATCTCGCCCGATCGAATTGGTGATTGAACCGGGACGATCGGCGATCGCAGGTTGCGGTATTTTGCTAGCAAAAGTTGTGTCTGTGAAGTGGTTGGGCGAGCGGCAAATAGTCGGAGTCGATACCACTGTATCAAATCTATCAGTGCCTGCGGTACACGGAGGCTATCGGGCGATCGCAACTTGGGAAACTGGGGATGTATCGCGACATGAAACGGATATTTGCGGCAACACAACTTATTCGCGGGATTATTTGGGGCGCAATTGTTGGCTACCGAAACTCAAAATTGGAGATGCGATCGCCATTTTGGATAGCGGGGCTTACGGTTATGCCATGTCGTCGCATTTTCTGCACCGCCCTCGCCCTGCTGAGGTGTTAATTGATGCTAAGGGCGATCGATTAATTCGACAGCGAGAAGACTATTCCATCTTGTTAAACGGGCAAATCTTTTAAACCAAACTATTCATCACTCTCCTCTCTTCCTCTGTGCCCTCTGCGGCCTCTGCGGTAAAATCATTCCGAAACAACCGCCAACGATATAAATCCATTAAATTAATCACGAGTAACTGAAATGGGAATGAAATGCGTCCAGTGTAATACCGACAACAATTTGCGCGATCGTACCATCAACTCAGGTCGCTGTAAGAATTGCAACCATCCGTTTGTGTTTGATCCCACCACTATCACTGATCAAAAAGTCGCATTCACCGATCCATTTTTCAAGAATGCGATCGCAGATATTTCCAGCCAGAATATGTTATTTTTTACGCCCAAACAGTTTTTGTATTTGATGGATAAACGGCTGAAAAATCGCACCTCATCTAACCTCTGGAAGTGGATTTTAGGATATTTAGTCCAGAGCTTTTTCATAGTAATCTTTGGCGGTATGTTCATTAGTTCTATCTTTTCTGACGCTGCGGGATTTTTGATAGTGTGGACAGTTTTAAATATTATTTGGATTTGGGTATTTTTCGCGAACAGCAAATCTACCGAGCAAAGTGTTCGCAACAGAAGAATTAATGCCACAAATTTACAAACTTCAGGAATAATTATTTTAGTAACAGGGATTTCAGGAAGCTTGATATTTAATTATTTCCCAGGATACATCGCAGCGTCTGCACTAGGACTATTTTCCTACTGGCTCAGCATTTCACAAAAAAATCGTCAACAGATAACTGGTGAAATATTTCTAGTCAATCAAGCGCAGAGTGATGAATGGCTGCAACGGTGGCAAACAGTTAACGGCGCACTAGAAAAACTCCTCCCTGCACCTCGCCAAGAAGCTTTACCCGCCAGCATCGATCCCGAAATTAGCGCCTACAGTTTCGATCGCGCAATCATCTGCGACAGTGACCAAATCGCCCAATTCCTGATTGCCAACAACGTCCATTTTGAGAACAACTGCGCCATTCTCAGCATCAGTGGCTATCCTCAAAGCATCTTCGACACAGTAATCGAAATGCTGCGACGCAATGCCGATTTGAAAGTGTATGCGCTGCACGATGCGAACCCTGCTGGAGTTAGTTTAGTGCATAAATTACGAACCAGTCCAAACTGGTTTGCAAATCAAGCCGTCACAATTTTTGATTTGGGTATCTCTCCCCGTCAAATCTTGGAAACCCGCGATATGTTTATGCAGCAATCTCAAACAATGGCACAAAGCGCTCGTCAATTACCCGATGCTGTGAGGCAAGGTTTAACAGCAGAAGAACTAGCATGGCTGGATGCAGGCAATTTCGTGGAATTAGAATCTTTTACGCCGCAGCGGTTGTTGCGCGTGGTGAATTATGGACTTGCTCAGAGTGGAGATCCGCAGAGCAACGACGGCTTAATATTAGCCGGTGGTGCGGCGTATGGCGGTGGCTATGTGTTTGTTTCCGATAGTTTTGGTTAGGGCGTGTTTTCAAAATTCGTAATCAGATAAGAAACATGAACCCAAGAAAAAGTATTGTCATTTTGTGGCATTAACCTTCTGAATGTATCTTTTCATGCCATCCCTAAACTGAGGACTTTCAATCATGTCAGAGATATTATCATGCCCAAAACCGGGAATTAAAAGAATTTGCTTGGGATGAGGTGCTGCATCATAAAGCTTGGCATTGCTTAATCAGGGTATGAAAAAATAACCTTAAAATCCAAAAGCTTTGTGGGTACTGGTTTCTATGACGGGCATATTTAGCGCTTCATACCGTAAATCAGCAACAGATTTTTTAATTTCCCCCAACAGGGGGAAATTTAGTTTAAATTGTGTGAAATTTGCCTTCAACTTTCTCTCGTCTGGTTTTGTTTGTGTGCGGTTTCTAACCGCCCGGACTGCTAACCGCCTGGACTTATTTAAGTTGTATACTCCGCATTAATCTTCACGTAGTCGTAACTCAAATCGCATCCCCAAGCTTTCGCAAAACCGCTGCCATTCCCGACACTAACCTGAATTAAAACCGTATCAGCCTTCAAATATTCCCCCTCCGCAGCCGATTTCATATAATTACTTGCAGCAGCGCGATCAAACTCCTTCGGTTGCCCGTTTTCCATCATCAAAAAATCCCCTAATTGAATCCGCAAATTCTCTTGATCGAAAGGTACACCAGCGCGCCCAGCCGCCGCCGCAATTCTGCCCCAATTCGGATCTCGTCCGAAAATAGCAGCTTTCACCAAAGAAGAACCGACAATTGTTTTGGCAATTTTACTGGCAGAAACTTCATCTAGCGCGCCACTAACTTGCACTTCTACCAAACAAGTTGCACCTTCGCCGTCACGGGCGATCGCCTTTGCTAAATGTACGCAAACTTCTGTCAGCATCGCCTCTAATTTTTCAGCATCTGCCCCCATTTCCGTAATTGCCGGTGTGCGGGATTGACCATTTGCCAAAGCAATTAGCGAATCGTTGGTACTGGTATCGCCGTCAACAGTAATTTGATTGAAACTTCTGTTAGCCACCCGACTCAGCATTTCTTGCCATAAATGCGACGACACTGCTGCATCGCAAGTTACAAATGCCAGCATTGTTGCCATATTCGGGTGAATCATTCCCGAACCTTTGCAAATGCCGCCGATGCGGACGGGTCGATCGCCAAACATGGTTTCCAGGGCGATCGTTTTCGGCACTAAATCAGTCGTACAAATAGCCTTAGCGGCCGCATCGGAACCAGTTTCCGATGCCTCAGCAACTAATCGCGGAATTCCCGCCCTCAGCGGCTCCATTTTAATCCGCTGTCCGATGACGCCAGTGGACGCCAAAAGAATAGATTCTGGAGGAATATTCAGCGCTTCTCCCAACAATTTGGCACTTTCGAGGGCATCTGCCAAACCTTGTTCGCCAGTAGCAGCATTAGCTTGTCCCGCATTGCACAAAATTGCTTTGGCGCTGGGTTTAGCTTGCAAACGCTGGCGGCAGTAGTCCACGCAAGCGGCCCGGACAGTGGAGGTTGTGAAGACTCCGGCGGCGATCGCGTCTACCTCTGACAAAATTAAACTTAAATCTGGCAAGCCTGAAGGCTTCAAACCCGCTGTAATTCCCGATGCTCGATACCCTCTGGGTGCTGTAACTCCGCCGTCAATTTCTTTCCAGTCCGACATGATGACCTCCCTAGTAGCCTTCAATCTGCTGAAAGGGGATTATATCAAGTTTCTCGGCACAAACGTCTTTTATTGTTTGTGATGTATACTTTTGAGGCTATCCAACTCTCGTTTAGCTCACCCTTTGATCAAACGGCTCTCTATACAAGCAGTACGATCGAAATATTACCAATTCCCAATTCCCCATAAAACTAATCGCGACTTCCTATCTAGAGTTAGAACTCAAGAAGAAGTCGCGACGGTTTTGTAACTGACATTATTAATTTTTAGCTGGCAAACAACAAACTCGATTCAACTATCTCGCCGTTGAAAAAAGGAGTTATTTGCGATCAATACTCGCTGGAGAACCAGCATCTAAACCAACTTCAGCAGCCACACGGCTCAGCATGGATTCCTGACGGTTTTTGACGACGTGTTGATGGCGCATCATCAGGGTGCGGGCTTGTTCTTGAGTTGACATAACTGATTTCTCCAAATTATAGGTAATAACTGCGTAGACAATTGAGGAAATGGAGCTTGCCCTAGCTCATGGTGGCGTTGCTGCGATCGTAACTGGCTTGAAGGCTGGGCTGCGGTTTGCCTTGAATATGACCCCAGTAGTGGGTATCTTCCATCCCGACTTCGCTGGCGGTGCGGTTGAGCATGGATTGCTGCCGGTTCTTCACCATGTGGTGGTGACGCATCATCAGAGAGCGAGCTTGATTTTCGGTAGACATAGGGGGTTTCTCCGTATTCTTTAGATTAATGTTGGGCTGTTTTTTTCTTCTCTTCTATCACTATAACAGACAATTCTGTATCTAAAGCTACCAAATAGAAATTGTCACAAAACTTTACAATGGGGCTATGGGCGAGAATCTCGATCGAGGTTGCAGGAAGTGCGATCGAGCTTTGGCTAGTTGATTCAGGCCCAACCTCAAGCAGCAGTTGGCAAAATTTGACAATATTCATCTTCTAAAAGCCACATTTTAGCGGCTACCTAATTGCCAAGGGCAAAAATAACTTTATAGTTTGGTTCAGAGTTATAGATACAGAATTTTGCCTCTCAAGGGAGTCTAATTTGCCTTAGTTAACAGTAAATTTAATAAGTAGCGAATCACAATTAGATTTACAATGATTAAGCAGCTATGCTCAAGCATAGTCAAGTTTTTTGTAGTCAACTAGATAATAGAGTTGAGCCAAAGTGAATCGCTCTCGCCATCCTCTAAAAGCGAGCTTTATTTGTTGGTAAAAATAGATTAAGCCTCAGCAGCCTCCCCACAAAAAAGAGCGATCGTCCTCCCCTAGAAAAACAATCGCCCATTCACTTATAATTTCAATTAACATCAAGTCCCGCCCTTAAGAAACTATGCTGTACCCACAATTCCAGAGATCCCCCTAGCCTCTTTTTCAGGAGGATGCCACGGGGAGCGAAAGGCTCTGATGTTAGTTTTTCAAGTTGTGTGTACAGGGTAGCCATTAAGAAATGCGTGCCGGGGAATAAGCGGCCCTAATCGTCAAACAGTAGACTGGTACTACATAAGACGTTAAGTTGACACGAATGCTACTCGGCGACTTCAGCTTCCGCTTCCGCTTCAGGTGCATCTGGCACATCTTGCTTGATTGTCAAATAGCGAATCACTTCTTCGCTCAGACGCATGGCGCGCTCCATAGGAAAAATTGCAGCGCCCGGAGCTGTATAGTTCATTTGAACGTATACTCCGTCGCGGTGCTTGCCGATTTCGTAAGCCAAGCGACGTTTGCCGCGGTGCTGAGTTTCGATATTTTCAGCACCTTGATCGCGCAAAATAGTTTGATATTTCGTGATCGCCTGGTCAGTCATTTCTTCACCCAAATCAGGGCGCAGAATGTACATTGTTTCGTAAATAAACGGTTTCATGGCAATAATCCCCTTATGGACAACAAGGCTTCTCACGAAGCAAGGACTTATCATCATATCCCAACAATGAACAATCTCAAAACTAAAAAACCAAATTCCCCAAACAACACTCCCTCGCCGTGGAGCACCCTGTGGACGTACAGCATCATGAGCGCGATCGCACTTTTAATGCTCTTCCCCCTGCTGTGGCTGCTGAGTACCTCCCTCAAATCCCCAAGCGAAAACATCTTTCAATATCCCCCGCAACTGTGGCCACAACAGCCAACCCTCGAAAACTTTATCAAAGTTTGGCAAACCAACCCCTTCGGCCGCTACCTGTTCAACAGCACCCTAATTGCCGGCCTCACAGTCAGCATCAACGTCCTGTTTTGCGCCCTCGCCGCATACCCCTTAGCCAGACTCAACTTTCGCGGCCGCGAAGCCATCTTAATTACGATCGTGTCCACAATCATGATACCCTTCCAAATAGTCATGATTCCGCTGTACATATTGACAGTACAACTCGGATTAAAAAATAGCTATTTAGGCGTAATCTTTCCCGGACTAGCCTCAGCCTTCGGCATATTTTTATTACGACAAGCATTCCTAGCAGTTCCCAAAGAACTAGAAGAAGCCGCCCGCATCGACGGCTGTACAGAATTAGGCATTTGGTGGCACGTCATGATTCCGGCAATTAAGCCAGCTTTAGTCACCCTAGGAATTTTCGTATTTATCGGTTCTTGGAGCGACTTTCTGTGGCCACTGCTAGTGTTAGACAGGCCGGAATATTACACTTTACCTTTAGGGGTAGCCAATTTAGCCGGGACATTTTCCTTAGATTGGCGTTTAGTTGCGGCGGGTTCCATTATTTCTATAGTTCCAGTTTTAGGACTATTTTTGCTCTTGCAAAAATACATTGTGCCAACAGAAACCGCCGCCGGAGTCAAAGGATAGAATCAACACAAAAAATCGGTCTTTATCCGCGTTCATCTGCGGTTAAAAATTAAAATCTTTTGAAATCACAACTCACAAAACTTATTTGTGATGCAGGAACGGTCAGAAATCCGCTGGATTGTTGACTGCGCTGCGGTCGTAGATACTATCATCGCTTTTGCAAATGCGATCGATGCCAAAGACTGGCAAAAATTGCGATCGCACCTAGCTGGCGAAAGAGATATCGACTATTCGGAATTTTGACGAATCAAAGAACCTGTGGTAATTGTCAGCCACAATCCTGAAGTACATGGCGCTTTACCGGGCAGATAGCAATGAAATCTCATTCACAACTGAAATGCGAACTGATTTTTCATAACTAAAGTTTCCCCCTACCTGGGAGTAAAAACTGCACTGGGGTAAGCAATCCGCTTGTGATTGAACTGTTCCCAAACCCGCACAAAAATCTCCGCAATTAGAGACATATCCTCCCGCGTTAAATCCGAATCAATCAACTGATTATCCTGCCAGCGAGCCCTCAAAATCCGATTAACCATATTCAAAGCCTCTTCATGAGTAGCATCCTTGAGCGATCGCAAAGCAGCCTCGCAAGAATCCGCCAGCATCAAAATCCCGGTTTCCCGCGACTGCGGAATCGGCCCATCGTAGCGAAAATCCTCCTCCCTCACTTGGCGACTTGCGATTGTTAACTTTGAATTATCCGCATTTGGTAAAGCAATCTTTAAATCTTCTATTTCTTTTGCAGCAATTTGCTGCGCTTGGTGGTAGAAATAAGCAATTAACATTGTACCTTGGTGCTCGGGAATAAACGCCTGAATTGCCTTCGGCAATCGATGCTTCCGCGCCATTACCAAACCCTCGGTAACGTGCTTTTTAATAATCTCCGCGCTCGCCCAAGGGTCATTAATTTCATCGTGTTTGTTGCCCCCACCCATTTGATTTTCACAGAATCCGAGCGGGTCGTGCATTTTTCCAATATCGTGGTATAATGTCCCAGCTCTGACCAGCTCAACATTGCAGCCGAGTTCCCGGGCTGCAGCCTCCGCCAAACTCGCCACAAACAGCGTGTGCTGAAAAGTCCCCGGAGCCTCGGCAGCCAATTTCTTCAACAGCGGGCGGTTGGGATTGGCAAGTTCCGCCAGCCGGATCGGCGTAATCAAGTCAAAAACGTGTTCCAAATAAGGGCTGATGCCGATCGCCACAACACTCCAAGCCAAACCGGCCAAACTTTGCGCGCCCACTGTACCGAGCACGACGTACCAAATCGCACCGGCAGCCGCGCTGGCAATCAAAGTCCCCACCAGGTAAACCGTGCCCAGAGTCAAGCCGACAGCCACGCCCAAGAGAGCCAACTCCTCGCGCGATCGCAGCCTCCCGGCCATAAAAGCGCCCAGCAATCCCCCCGCCGCGCTGGCAACCAAATGAATCAACTCCACATTTAAGCCAACGGGCAGCAGCGCCGACAGCAGCCCCACCACAGTCACTCCCACCGCCGAACCGTAGAAGCCGCCCGCTAAAATGCCGATCGCGGGCAAACTCGTCCAAGGCAGCCCCAAACTCACCAGCACCGGTGCGCTCAAAGTCAGCAGCAGCAACAGCAAATGATCTCTGCGGCGCAAGCGGTAGTGCCTTTCCACCAACAGTACGATCGCAATTGCCCCCGCGACTAAACAAACAAAACCCGTCAGTCCCAGCCAATTCACCCCTCGCCGGCTCAAACCAAAATAGTCCAGCAACACGAAATGTTGCTGCGATATTTCTTTTCCTTCTGTAACAATAATATCGCCCTGCTCTACGGCGATCGTCACCGGTTTCACCTTTTGCGCCGCCAATTCAGCTAGCTGTTTGGTTGCTTCGGGATCTTTCACCAAATTTGGCTGCAAAATCGCACTTAAACCTTCAACTGCCAAAGCTTGCGACTCTAACGGCACTTCATTTGCTACTTGCAGCTTCACAGCTTCTTTCAATATCTCTTTTGGCAACCCCGGCGGGATACCTTGAGCCAGCATTATTTTTGCCGCTCGACTCATACCCGTTTGGGTGTTCTGCCAAGCTGCATCCGACAAATCGAACAGCGAAGTATCGTAAATCTGTCGGAGTCCCGAAACCGACGGTTTTTCAAGCGCCTCCACAGCACTGGCATAGCGGCTGCGGGCAGAGGAAATACTGTCTGTCAAGCTTTTGAACTCTGCCGCCCGGACCGATCGGCTGTAAGCTTGCAGTTGAGTCAGAGCCTCCTGCTTATACTGGCTATCTGTCGGCGCAGCAGTGGCGGGGGAATCCACATTCAACTTCTCGGAAGTTGCGCCGCTAGAGTCTCCAGCCACGGCCAAAATCGATCGCCACTCCCACTCAGGACACCCCCTCAAGTAAAGCTGAGTCGAATTTGAGAGCGCCGAGGTGGCCGCAAACGGAAACGAGCCTACCTCCCGCCGCAGTTGGCTTCCCTGTTGCCAAAATAGCTGCATTTCTCGATCGATTTGTTGCTCGACGGCTGGATCGAGCATTAATATCGCTACAGCCCCGATCCGCGCCGATGAACGCTCTTCTTCAGTAGTTTTGCGATCGGGGATACTAGCACTAGCAGGAGCCTGAATCGTCTGAGGAGCTTTCGTCCCCACATCGAGTTTCGGCTGGTTGTAGAAGCGGTGGCCCAAAGTGCTGCTGAGGGAAACTACCGCTACGAACACCAACATCGGGGAACGAGCTTGATTTTTGATAGTTGATTTTGAGGTTTTACTTCTAAATTTAATAAAAGTTTCGGGCAGATCCAGTTTATCGAGCGAAAAACGGCTTAACAGATGTTTGCCAGGGCGATCGGGCTTTGATTTGCTGCCATTTTGCACTTTAGCAATCTGTTGGCGCAGTGAGCGCGCAGCCCCTAGCTGCTCAATCTGCCGCATCAATGAGGAGATTGTATTCATTAATATTATGTCGAAGATATATTCACCGAACACTAGCGGGAAGCCCTAGGCGACCGACTTGGGGAGGAACGCGGCTGCGACTTGAGTCGCCTTGAATCTTTTGGATCGAATTACATAGTTATAGCCATCCTTTTTGTGCATTTGTTGACAATATTTGTGACTAATGCCCGACACTCTCCCGGTCTTCGTCGCAATATCGAAACTACCAGAAGCTCGACAAAGCACTCTACCTACATAAATTCCGATCTTCTTACCTGATGTCACCACCGCCCTGATGATATCTCCGGTTTGGAAGCCTTTATGGATCTGTCGTCGGGAACGGTGTCGCGACGGGAATCCAAACCTGTCGGTTCCGCACATTTGCCTAGAACCGTGTCCTGTTGCCTCGATCGACAAAGGATGCGCGGTCAGAACAGTGAGTTCAAGTGTCTCGCCAACGCAAGCAGCGTCTAACCAGTGGGTTTTTGGGACACCCAACCGAGTTCTATTGAACTTAGTTAACCCACCGCTAGCAGTGGTGACTGGTATATCTGTTTGCTGCAGAGCGTTGAACAGTTCCCATCGAGTTGAGTTGACTGCTGCTGCATCTTTCAATGGCAATTTAGCTTGATTCAGAATCCGTTTAAGCTTGTCAGGTTTACCGCTCAAAAAGTCTTTGATTAACTGATTCCCCTTTGCCAAATTGCACGTTTGGCAAGCTAAGCCCAGATTGCTGATGCGGTCACTACCTCCTTTAGACCGGGGATGCAGGTGATCAATCTGCAACGGGATATTCTTGGCATTGCAATAAATGCAAGTCCGGTTGAATTTCTCTAACAGATACTCCCTGACCTCGTATCCTGCTAAGGAGCCTTGCTGATATTCAATCCCTGAGATTTCAGGGTTCTCCATCTGCTGCAAGTCGAACCGGACAAGTTCTTGAACAATGGAATTAATCGGTGCAAGTCGGACGAACTTATTCACCCAAGTCATGGTCGTGTCAACCCGGTGCTGAAGGCTAGGTGCTAACCAACCGTCAGGACGCGAACGGTTCATAAACCGAGCTTGACGATACCGAGTTTTGCGATTGCGTCTGCCTCTACGTAGTTGTCTGCGAGAGAGTAGGGCATCTCGAATCGCAGATCCCCTGTGGGTCAGTTGGGCCGCCCAAATTAGAATGCCGTCTTTGAGTAGTGCAATGCCTGTTGTTTTACTGCCGGGATCTAACTTGAGCGTGAGTGATTGAGGACTGTCTGGCGCTTCCTTTTTAAGAATGATAGTGAACGGATATTGACGGAACACAGCAGCTTTACTCGCTTTAAGCAATGATCTCGCCATCCCTGGCGTGCAGGGTGTTAACGGTTTGCGATGGGCATCTAAAACGAAAACTTGGTTAGACATGGTTTTGTCTCTTCTGATTTCTCGTAACGTTCGCTTGTCGAGCAATGTTTAGAGAGCTTGTTGGGCCGAAAGCACTGTCTTAACCCCGTAAAACTGTTTAACTTTCAGCGATAGAGCGGAAAACTAGCGACGCATTCTCCGGTATCGTGACTCAAAAAACGTAGGTCTTATCCTGTGCCTGGTCAGGTTCGGGCTTAAATCCGCTCGAAGAGTCGGGCAGTTTGCAAGCCCCTAGCTTTAGCTATGGGGTTCCTGACTGTTATCCAGCAGCCTTGTCAGAAATTCTGACTGTGCATCTTGCTTGAGTGTATCCGAATTGCCGTACCTGAATATTTAACCGCGCCAGCTACTTTGCCTGAATGTCCCCAGCAGTTCGGTTTGCTAACTGCAGCCAACAAGCCAGCAGTGTCCTCAAGCTTCTGCTGCTTCTTTCGGGCGCTTGTCTATCTCGAACAGTTCGCGGGCGCGAGGGCTAAAAACCCGATTTATCCGTAGATTCCTGGTTTTAAAACCCAATATTTTCTTATAAACCGGGTTTTTGGAGTCAAGGGCGTCAGATTTTATTTTTTAGTTTTTAATTGTCGCTTTCCTTCCGCTTTCGCTTTTGACTGGTTAATTGCTCATTTCTCATTACTAATTTCTAGTTTACCCTCCCTTTTTCAAGCTCAAAACTTTATATTTTTCGAGGTCTAATCACATAAGGTGCAGCCACAGCGCGGGCTAGCGCTGCCGAATTCATGCCCGCAGAAGGGTTGTAAACTCCCGCCCACACAGCAAACAAATTATTTGCTAACTCCACAATTTTGGCATCGCTGCCGGTTCCCCAGAGCGAGGGTTCTCGGCCCTCGGCGAGCCGCTGCGATTCCACCGCAGCCGAAGATAATTGTCGCCATTCTACAGGAATCGCTGCAGCGCCGTTATAGGCTCCAGACAAAGCTCCCGTCAAAGCGCAGGTTATTTGTCCAGCTATGCCACAGCGGGCAGCACGCACCACTGACAAGCGCAAGTCTTCTGGGGTGTTCAAAAAGCAGTAGAAAGCTAAGGCAATGGGAATAAACTTTTCTGGATTGACAATTGACTCGGTTTGTAATTTTTTTTCATCTTCGCCCTGTCTTTCTCGCAAAGCTGTGGCGCTTTTACATAAGTGAGTTGTGGCTGTTTCTAAATCTGCTCCCTGTTCTAGTAATATTTGTACTTGCAGCAGCAATTCTGTTAAGGCATTATCTGTTTTTACGTAAGCAATTGTTTGTTCGATCGCTGTTGCGGGGTCAAGTCTTTGTTTGAGAGATCGGGCGATCGTATATGCTACTGCTAAAATTGCTGTTTCCCATTCTGGCTGGTTTTCGTTGTGCCAAACCTCTATCGCCAGCATGATTTTTTCTCGCAGCTTGGCTTTATTTTCGTGAAAAAACATCGCGGATGGCAGCGCAGCAACGGCAGCTTCACAAGGGTTAAGCAGGCTTTGAAACTCACTGCTTCGCGGATCGTAGATTTCGGAATTGGCAAATGCTTCCCAAGTGTCGCGCCAATCTTTTAAATCTAAACCCCTACACCGAATTAAACTTTGAGCACACGCTACCGCAAGTCTCCCGGATGCGGATGAGTCTTTGCCACTTGGGATTTTACTGTTGACAGAATTCAAGGCCAATGTTGCCCCTCTTAGGGTCAATTGTTGGTGTTTCGTCAGTTGTAAAATCGGCTGCAAGTCTTCTGTTTGGGGGGGAATACCCACGAGTTGCCTCTGGTATTGCAGGCCTATAGAGTCTCCTAAAACTGCCCCCAGGATGGTTCCTTGAAACTTGCTCAACAGGGAATGCCGCATTTGAATTTAACTTAAGTTGTTAGTAATTGGGAATTGGTAATTGGTAATTTAGAATTCTTCCTGGTGTGCTTCTTTGCCTAACTCTTGTGATTAATTTGAATTTAACCCAAACATATAAGGGCTGGTTTTCCATCTAAAACCTGCCCTCATCCGATCGCTACAATCGGTAAATTTTTAATTTTTAATCAGGTAACTAACTAGAGCTTGCAGCCCCAGCCGATAACTTTCTGAGCCAAAACCGCTGATTTGCCCGATCGCCACTGGTGCGATATACGAGTGGTGTCGAAAAGCTTCCCGCCGATAAATATTGCTCAGATGAACTTCCACCGCAGGGATATTCACTGCGGTGATCGCGTCTCTAATTGCCACACTCGTATGAGTATAAGCTCCAGGATTAATTAATAAGCCTTGGTGCTGCCCTAACATCGAGTGAATTGCATCCACCAAGACCCCTTCATGATTCGACTGCTGAATTGAGACTTTCACCTGGAGGGCTTGCGCTTCTCGTTCTAGCAACTCGTTGATATCATTTAAAGTCGCAGAACCGTAAACTCCAGGTTCTCGCTGACCCAATAGATTCAGATTGGGGCCGTGAAGTACCAGGATCTTTAACAATTTTTTAAATTCCAGCGCCACAAAACTTTGAGTTTTGACTTGAATTCGATCGCCAAGATCAAATCTCAAACCCAGTCTCAACTATCGGCGATGCCTAGGTTGGTTAACTGGAATAGGAATCGGTTGCAGTTCCGGTTGAGCTTCGGGACTCAGCAGTCCTTCTATCAACTTGCGAACCCATTTTTCAATTTGTTCCAGCACCTTTTCAATGTTTTCCATTGAACGGATAGCTCCTTTTTTTATAGTCTAGACTGCTAAACCGACGGCTAAATTTCTGAAACATAAGCAAGCGCGACTTTGAAATCAAAGGTCAAACTTGCTTTCTCGCTTGCTGGTTGTTTTGAGCAAAGGAGAGAGTTCAGTATATTTGCCAATCAGTCCTATCTTATTATCATAACGAATCTTTACAGATAATCAAGAGGTTATCAGAAAATTACGGAACAATCTGGGTTCGCAGAGTGTTAAATAAAGATTAAGCTTACTGATAACAGTTGACAATTTACACGGCGTTGAATACTTTTTACGCTTTTACCAATAATAATTGACGCCGGAGTCGATCGAGCGCCGTACAGCTACTGAGATGCCGAATCCAATCGCGGCCTCGCGCATCGCCAAAGCGGTATTCAAAACTTTCTGTCACGCCGTCGGGGCCGGCTAAACCGACATAAACCAGTCCCACAGGTTTAGCATCTGTACCGCCTCCTGGCCCGGCGATGCCTGTAATGCTCAATCCCCAATCGGTATTGAGCCTCGCGCGTACTCCCGCGGCCATTTGTTTTGCTACTTGCTCGCTGACTGCGCCGAATTCGGCTAAATCTTGGGGATTAACACCTAATAATGATTCCTTAACTCGATTGTCATAAGAAATAATCCCGCCCCAAAAATAGCTCGAACTGCCGGGAACAGAAGTCAGCATCGCCCCTAACCCTCCTCCCGTGCAGGATTCAGCCACACTCAGAGTTTCCCCGGCCAACAGCAACAAATTGCCTACTGTCGAAGGGAGGGTATCGGTATCGGCACCGTAACAGTCTAGGCCAGTAATCTGCTGCAATTGTTGTTCGATCGGCTCAATTAACTTTTTCGCAGCCGCTTCCGAGTCAGCGCGGGCAGAAATCCGCAATTTGACTTGACCGTGATTGGCGTAGGGAGCCACAGTAGGATTAGTTAAATGCAGAAAAGATTCTACTTTTTCCGCCAGCGCCGACTCAGCAATTCCCCAAAATTTCAACGTGCGGCTGAAAATAGTTGCGCTGCACCAACCGCCATTTTTCAGGTAAGGAACGGCGGTTTCTCGCCACATCAAGTGCATTTCCGCCGGTACGCCGGGAAATGTCATCACTGTCACCTTGGGAATCGGCTGCCAAATAATGCCCGGTGCAGAACCGCTGCGGTTCGGCAGAATGTCCGCCGTTTCTGGAATTAAAGCTTGTTTGCGGTTGCTGGGACTCATGGTGCGTCCGCGCAGGGCAAATTTTTGTTCAATATCGGCAATAATTTCCGGTTTTTCGATTAAGGGAACGCCAAAGAAATCGGCGATTGTTTCGACGGTGAGGTCGTCTGGTGTCGGGCCCAGACCTCCTGTGAAGAGTAAAAGTTGCGATCGACCCACAGCGATTTGCAATACTTGTTTGATGCGTTCTGGATTGTCCCCCACCACTGTTTGATAGTAGTGAGGGATTCCCAAACTCGCTAATTCTTTCGCTAAAAACTGAGCGTTGCCATTAAGAATATCTCCTAACAGCAATTCAGTGCCAACACAAATAATTTCAGCAACCATTCAATTTTAAATTTTAGATTTTAGATTTTAGATACTTCGGCTTCGCTCAGTACAAGTTTTAGATTGGG
>JARCMA010000294.1 GCA_030248405.1 Microcoleus sp. MP8IB2.171 | reverse complement strand
GAGTGGTGGGCCGAGTTTCCGATCCGAGGAGCGGCTATTTTATGGTGCGTCGCAGTTGCATTGCGGGCAAAACCATGAATCCTGCTGGTTACAAAATATTGATTGAAGTGCTCGGCAGAGGCGAGATCCGCTGGATTGGAGAAGTGGGTTACGTGTTTCAGGAGCGGCAAGAAGGGGAGAGCAAAGTTACCTGGAAACAGTATATTGAGTATTTGCGACATTTGCTGCGGTTGCGCTTTGCCCGCTGGCCGATGGGTAAGTTTCTGCGGTTTGGCATCGTGGGTTTCAGCGGCGTGTTTGTGAATATGGCGGTTTTGTACGTGCTGCGCGAGATATTCAATTTGGAGCTTACTCGCAGTCTGATTTTTGCTGCTGAATTGGCAATTATCAGTAACTTTTTGTGGAATGATTTGTGGACTTTTGGGGATATTTCTAAGCGACAGCCGGGAAAGCGCCAGCGATTGAAACGACTGTTGAAATTTAATACGATTTGCTTAATGGGTTTGATTTTGAATGTGCTGCTGGTTAATGTGCTGTTTAATGTTTTTGGGATGAATGCCTATTTGGCGAATTTAATTGCGATCGCGACTGTGACTCTGTGGAATTTCTGGATCAATATGAAGTTGAGCTGGCGGGTGACGGACGTGAAGTAGGAAATGGGGAATTGTTGACTGTTGACTGTTGACTGTTGACTGTTGACGGCGTTGAGTGATGACAACTGACAACTGACTGACAACTGACAACTGACTGCTGACTGAATTAATGATTAAGAACAAACAACTGTTGTTGCTATTTGTGTGGACGGCGATCGCCTTTATTTTGCGCTTTGCCAATTTGGACTCGAAACCGCTGTGGACAGACGAGTTTTCGACTCTAGTATTTAGTTTGGGCAACAGTTTTCGCGGGATGCCGATCGATCGCGCGATCGCACTTTCCACTCTATTACAACCGCTGCAATTCCGCCCCGAGGCTGGCATTGCAGATGTCCTCAACCATTTGCTGCTAGAAAGCAACCATCCACCAGTGTATTTTATGGTAGCCCACTGGTGGATGCGGTTGTTTGGGCCGACTGAGGATAGTTTAGTGTGGATTGGGCGATCGCTTCCGGCGTTATTGGGCGTGATTTCAGTTCCAGCTATCTACTTTTTAGGCAAATTTGCATTCAATTCTCGTTTAGTTGGTCAATGTGCGGCCGCGATGATGGCAGTTTCTCCCTACGGCATCTATCTCGCTCAAGAAGCCCGCCATTATACTTTAGGAATCTTATTAGTTATTGCCTCTCTTTTTTGCTTGACATTAGCCGCAAAAAAGCTGCAACAGCGCGCTCCGCTGCCAATTTTGGCGGTGCTACTTTGGGTAGTTGTTAACTGTTTTGGAATTGCCACTCACTACTTTTTTGCGCTGACTTTGTGTGCGGAAGCCATAGCATTGATTGCTGTAATTTGGCAGCAGTTTCATGGGAAGTTACCAATTTCGGACAATCAGCAGCCGAATATTTGGCAATTTCAAATTCTGTGGCGGCTTTTCGCAGTAGCCCTGGGGACTTTAGCGGGCGGTTTAGTCTGGCTACCGATATTTTTGTCGAATAAATATGGTAGCGAACTCACCAATTGGATTGTCAGTGGCGATCGCACATTTTTAGCTTGGATCAATCCGATTTTTCAAGCTTTAGCGGGATGGATCACTGTCGTGTCGCTGCTTCCGGTGGAATCGCCAAATTTGGCAGTAGTGGCTGGATCTGCGATCGGCATGGCAATATTTTTAATCTGGGCGCTTCCCCTGCTGCTAAACGCTCTTAAAACTGCCTTGAAAACGCCAGATACTCGTTTAGGTACTGTTATTTTTGGCGGATTTGCGATCGGAGCAATTTTCCTATTTTTCAGCTTTGCATATTTTCTTGGAATTGACCTAACTCGCGGCCCTCGATACAATTTTGTCTACTTTCCGGGAGTAATATTACTATTAGGAGCAACCTTAGCAGTTATTTATGACACACCTACATTCAAAACTCGATGGTTTAATTTACCTGCGATCGAAGTTTCTGGTAAAAAAGCAGTTATGCTAATTTTAGCAATGGGTTTTGTGAGCGGTATAACAGTAAATTCCAATCTCGGTTATCGCAAATATTACAAACCAGACCTTTTAGTTCCAATTATCCGCGAAGTCTCGAAAGTTCCCGTGTTAATTGCTACTACTCAAAAGACTCATGTAGAAATAGGAGAGTTGATGGGGATAGGATTGGAATGGGAAAGAAGGAAGAAGGGTTCGGCAGCGGATTCTGTAACGGATTTAACGGATGTAACGGATGTTAGGAAGAAGGAAGAAGTTAAAGCGTTTGATTCTCCACAGTTTCTTTTAGTTAAGCAGAGAAGGGATGCGCCGGAAATTGTGGCGATACTTGACAAGACACTCAATCAATTGGAACGTCCGCTAGATTTGTGGTTGGTTAATTTTCGCGCACCTGTCAATTTAGCAGCACAAAAGTGTCAGCTTGAATCTCGCGATTTGCCTGGGGTGGATGGGTATGAATATCAAGTTTATCATTGTTCTCGGTCATAGGTAAAGTTACGGTTGATTAAGTGGATGGTTCCTGAGATAGAACGAGAATTAGTTGTTGTTCGCCCTACTCCCCGCAAATCGTTGTGGGGTTTATGTGCTGACTTGGGAATCGCACCGTCTGTGGCTGACATAGATGAAGTTCGCAGGGAACAATGGGCGAATTTTCCAAGGGAGGATTTCTAATGCTGTGTGGTGTAGCTGATACTGATTGGTAAAGCCAAAATTTCTATACAGTAGGCTGAATCTGGTTGAGGAAAAGATTGCGGACAGTTCGATTGACAAAACTGAGGTAATCGTCGATTTCTTCGTAAAAATTGAGTTCTTGTTCTTCGTCAGGATTTAGTGGCAAAGTTTGTAGTTTGTCCAACAGTTCTTGGATGCGATTTTTGACAGCAGTGGAGGCTTTAAAAATTGGTATGCCTTCCACTAATTCAATTCGGACAGATCCTTCTATAGGTAGAACATCGCGCAGGTTTTCCAGTTTGGGCAGGATTAGCATAGTTGTGGATTTTATGGGTTTCTGTCTTGATTATATCAAGGTTTTTTTCACTCTTTCCTAACACTATCGGGCACGCCCACCGCCGAAATACCCGATATCGCCCTTAAATTCTGACACCGAATCAACTCATTAAAATCCAAACTCCGCCCTTCAATTTGCGCCACAGCCTCGATCGCCCCCAGCAGATGTCCCGCCGCCTCAGCTTCGCTGTAACCACGCCTTAGAGCCACTCTAATCGCCGTTTCATCAGCATCTAGCTCTACTTGGGAACTGCGATTGTCGCGCCAAATTCGAGTCATCGCCAGTCCAGTCAACCCACCGGCGATCGCAATTCCGATCGCATCTCCCTGCAACAACTCTACAACAGTCCCGACAATTCCCGCCAGAGCAGCACCTTGATAAATATCCGGTTTAAACCACTTAAAATTGCACAGAAAACTAACAGTCCGCAATAGCAGTAAATCCCGCTGCGGCTTAGATAGCAGCCTCCACAAGTCAAAATTAATGTAAATTGGGCGAGATTGATTCCAAGGTAAAGGAAAATCGCAGTCAATTACCGTTGATTGTTGGGGCTTATTAATGATTTTACACGTCATGCGACCGGAGGCTGGCATCACATCTAACAGACGGCGAATTTCTGGTTCTGCGTTCATAGATTTTTGGGATAATTGATAATTGCATCTGCCTAAAAAACAATCCTATCTGTCAGGGACTCGTAGGGGCGGGTTAACCAACAATATTTAACTCTCATCAATAATCTACAGAAACCCGCCCCCACACAACCAATAAACTACATCAACCTTGATTTCGATCGAATACGAAAATATAACTGTTAGTATGCGGGGATTTACTGTTGGGTGAGGGCGGGTTTTAGAGATTGTCAATTATTGACAAATACTGTTGGTTAACCCGCCCCTACGAGTGCTTAGAAGATATTAAGGGCTTTTCTTGGATTCAGATTTGGGAGATTCTTGATCTCTGGGAGCAGCTTTTTCGGTATTAGCCGAAGGCTTCGGACTGGCAATTTCTGGAGCAACTGACGGTTTTGAATTCGTACTTGCGGGGGATTGTTTCGGAGAATCAGGGGCTGTTAGCGGGGCAGCAGGGGCTGTCTTAGCGCCTAAAATGCTGGCGTCTCCGGTGTCGAATGTGCCGGCGATGCAAGCGATCATCATTGTCGCTAAGGTGCCGACAAATAATGCTTTCCAACCGAGTTCGGAAATGTCTTTGCGGCGGGATGGAATTAGGGCGATTGTGCCGCCGACAAATATGCCGACGGAGGCTAAGTGGGCGAAGCCGGAAAGGGCGTAACTGACAATCAAAACTGTACGATCGCTCACCAGTCCTTTTGCCGATGCTTCTGCTAAACTTTGATAGGGCGGAATGGCTGTTTCTAATAGCCTGCGACCGATGATTACTGATGCTTGCCAAGAGTCGTCAATGGAGACTCCTGTTAATAGCGTCAGGGGATAAAATAAAAATCCCATAATGTTGGCTAAGGTGACAACTTTGAAAAAGCCACCAATTGGGCCGGGCAAAATTGCCAGCCAACCAAAGAATTGATTGATTAAGGAAACTAAGCCTAAGATTAAAATCAAAACAGCGGCAATTGCCACTGCCATTTTTACACCGTCCAATGCACCAATTATCGCTGCATCCAAAGGGCTGACTCGTTCGATGGGTTCTCCCCCAACAGTCTCTTGTTTGAATTCTTCGCGCTCCATGTCTGAAATTTCTTCGCCCACAAACTCGCGGCCTTTGGGCTTCGGTTCTTCCTTGGGAATACCGCCCATTGTCAAAGGCACGCCTGTTTCCGGTACTAAGATTTTGGATAGGACAAAACAAGCGGGAATGGCGATAATTGAGGCTGAAACTAAGTGTCCTAAAATATTGGGAAAAACTGGCTTGAGAAAACTTACGTAAATTGCTAAAGTTGAAGAAGCTGCCGTCCCAAAACAGCAAGACAGGATGGCACAAAGTTCGGAACGAGTCATTTGTGGCAAATAAGGCTTGACGACAATTGCCGCTTCAATTCCTACGAAGATATTAGCAGCGCCACTGAGGGCTTCTGCGCCGCTCAACCGCATTGTCATATAAAAGATTTTGGCAAAAACTTCGGTGACAATTTGAATCACGCCGATGTTGTATAGCAAGGCCATGAGGCCAGAAAAAAAGATGACTGTAGGTAAAGCTCTAAAGGCAAAAATATATCCTAAATTAACGGCCGGCTCTTTACCAGGTATTGGTACAACATTACTCCCGAATACAAACCTCGCTCCAGCGTCAGCAGCGGTGAAGACTCCATCCAGTAAGCTAGTAAACCACTCTAGGGCGATGCGAGTTGGGGGGAACAGGAATACTAAAAATCCTAGGATTAATTGCAGACCAATGCCCCAGATGATGACGCGCCAAGGAATATACTTGGACTGTCGGTTTTCTGAAAAAACCCAGGCGATCGCACATAAGCCAAAAATGCCCAGAAACGAGATAAGATTGTAGATTGACATGAGCCTAGTCCTTGAAATACTTAAGAATGTCGATCGACGGCTTGCACCACATCAGTTATACTATTCATCTGACGGCAAATGCTAAAAAAAATAAGGGGCAGATGAATTACGCACTCAACAGCGTACTTATGTCATTGCTTAGGTGATTCCGAACTCTGCGGATCTTGAGCAACCCTTGATTTGCCGTAATTACCAGCAGTTTAGATAGAAACTCTAACACATGGAAGCTTTTGCTCCACATCCTCCTGAATGGACTGCGACGGCGGTTCACGCTAATGAGTTTTGCTGTCCCAAGTGCGGCGCTAACTGCACGGATGCGGCTGAGGTCTGGATTAATCGCCGATCGCCAGTATATACCGAGTTCAACCGTCGCAAGTGGCAAGAATTTTACCGATGCCAGTGCGATTGCGTGTGGTGGGCCTGGAGTAACGATAGGCCTCTTTCTGAACTTGTACGTCGTGATCAGAGCTCGGATGACGGCCCGGATGACGGCCCGGATGATGATTTTTAGAACGGTGACAGAATTTTCGCTTTTCGCTTTTCGCTTTTCGCTTTTATTTAAAATTAGGCTAAGGTGCGCCGAGGCGCACCCTACATTTAGATATGTTAGCGCCAGTTATCAACTAATTCATCACGTCAAGTATTCCCTTGACTACGCCTTCCATGACTCTTTCAATTAAGCTCAATTCATTTTCGCCGATCGACTCATTTAACAGCATTGACTGAATTCGCTGTCTGTCATCGCGAGTCAGTTCGCCTGACGAAAATATCTGCTCTACTATTTGTTCAGTTAGAAATGGGAAAGCTGGAGTTTGCATGGTTGGTCTCTAAAAGCATCAATATTTTGTTTTTAACTTCATTAGAGGAGCCAGTTATTGTGTGGGTCTTTGCTGTCCCACCCAATCCGTGCTCCAATCATAGGACTCTGGGGGCATTTTGTCAATACACTGGTTACAGATCAATACAAAATTTGCGTTGTATTTCCCACATTCTGGCAACGGGTGGTTTTGGAGTGCGATCGACCCCCGGCGGTGGCGGTGTTCGATCGACCTTTTTAAGTTTATGGGTACTTTCGCGGAACATTACTGCTCAAAAAAAATCTCAAGTACAAGAGATTAGAATTGGTAATGGGGAATTGGTAATAGACAATGGGGAATTGGCTTTTCTGACTTCCCTCAGACTAATGACAGGAGCATCCAATTTTCCTTTCAGGAGTGTTCGCCCTGGATATCTCGAAGCGATCTAGGTAAGCGAGCGGGACAGCCCTTTTAAAAAACGCTTTTTACCAGAAATAATTGGTTTAAAGCCTCTCCCTTGTAGGGAGAAATTAAAAGAAGACTATTCATTACTCCAATCCTCTTCCTTCCAGGTAGAGGTCGCTATCAACCCTTCGACAAGCTCAGGGCAAGCTGTCAACCCTTCGACTTCGCTCAGGGCAAGCTGTCAACTGTCAACTGAACAAATCGGGATGCTCCCCTAATGACAAATATCAACCATCAACTGCCAACTGCCAACTGTCAACTGTCAACTGATTAATGACCTATTTTCGTTCTGCTCTAATTTTGACATTAGGTTTTGGGCTGCTACCGCTAGCAGTGCGATCGCAACCTATCGTTCCCGCTACTGACGGCACTAATACTGTTGTTAAATCCGAGCAAAACCGCACAGACATTAGCGGCGGACAACTGTCTGGAAACGGGGCAAATCTGTTTCACAGCTTCAGCCAATTTAATCTCAGCCAAGGTCAAATAGCTAATTTTCTAACTAATCCCAATATTCAAAATATTTTAGGGCGGATTTCCGGCGGCGATGTTTCCGTCATTAACGGTCTGATTTCTGTAAGTGGTGGCAACTCGAATTTATTCTTAATGAATCCGGCCGGAATTGTCTTCGGTCAAAATGCTAGATTAAACGTGCCCGGATCGTTTTTGGCGACAACTGCTACAGGTATTGGTTTCGGCGCTCGCTGGTTCAATTCGAGCGGAATTAATGATTACAAAGCTTTACTGGGAAATCCGAATCAATTTAATTTTAATAACTCACAAGTCGGTGCAATTGTCAATGCGGGAAACTTGGCAGTTGGCAGCGGGCAAAGTTTAACTTTGCTCGGCGGCACCGTTATTAATACAGGACAATTATCCGCTCCCAACGGTCAAATTACTGTGGCTGCTGTTCCGGGACAAAATGCAGTCCGTATCAGTCAAGTTGGCAATTTATTAAGTTTAGAAATTACTCCGTCTTTGCATTCGGAAAAATCGGCGATCGCCCCACAAGCTTTGCCGCAGTTGCTGACGGGGCCCGGCTTAGCGTCAGCCACAGGTTTAACGACTAACGAACAAGGTCAATTGGTACTGACTGGCGGTCAAACAGTGCCGATAAATGGGGGAAGTGCGATCGTCTCCGGTTCTTTAAATGTATTTGCTCCTTCTGGGAATGCTGGCGGCACAGTCAATATTTTAGGGGGAAAAGTTGGACTGTTCGGCGCAAATATCAATGCTTCCGGGACTGACGGGGGAGGTACTGTGCGCGTCGGAGGCGGTTGGCGGGGGATGGAACCAGTGCCGAACGCACTGGTAACTTATGTTAGTCCTGATTCTACGATCGCAGCCAACGCGATCGACCGTGGCAATGGCGGCACTGCGGTAATTTGGTCAGACAATATAACTCGTTTCTTGGGCAATATTACTGCTCGCGGGGGCATCGCCGCAGGTAACGGCGGAAGAGTAGAAGTTTCGGGCAAAAATGCTTTAACTTTCCAAGGAGAGGTCGATACCCGCGCGACTAACGGTGCGATCGGCAATTTGTGGCTCGATCCGGCAAATATTACGATCGTCAGCGGTAACGGCGACACCAGCGGGCGATCGACTGGCGGGGAACTCGAATCGGCACCAGAACCCAACGAAACATCGATCTCAGAAGTGCAGTTGGAACAGATGACAGCCGGCAGCAACGTGGTTTTAGATACCCCAGGCTACATCACCATCCAAGACTTGCCCGATAACAAACTTTCCCTGCAAGCGAGAACGGGAGACACCGTAACATTTAGAGCGGGCGGAGTGTTTGTTGTCAATGACCCCAAGGATGTAATCGAGACTCAAGGTGGCAACATCAACATTTTTGGCAGCAGCATCTCTCTGGGCGGACTTAATGCCAACGGCGGCAATATCGCTATCACTGCTAACGGCATTGACTTCAGAGGTGGCAGCAATTCTGTCAGCAGTGCGGGGGGAACAATTCGCTTGCAACCCAACGATAACCGAGCAATTCGGATCGGTGGCACCGGCGATATTTTGGGCATTTTGGACTTGACGTACACGGATCTCGGTGCTTTGGCGGGGGGTTTCGGCTCGATCGCGATCGGGCGCGAAAACAGCAGATCGATCGCGATCGTCGCACCCATTACCTTCAACAGCCCGCTGACACTTCAAGGCAGCTCGATCGCGATCGACAATCGCCTGAGTACAAGCGGCAGCGCTAGCTTGACTCTCGACGCGCCCCAAACTGATCTCAACGCCAACATTGCGACATCCGGCGGCGATCTCACTTTTACAGGCAACCTGTCCCTCAATGCTGACGTGGCTTTGAGCACTCAAGCTACGGGTAACATTCTGTTCTCCGGTAGCCTAGACGGATCTCGCGCCCTGAGACTTGACGCTCAGCGAGTGCTGTTCGGCGGTACAGTCGGTCAAGCTGCACCGCTGGCCAGTTTGTACGTCAACGGCCGCAGTACCGAGATATCGGGCAATATTGCGACATCTGGAGACATGACTTTCAACAGTGCCGTCACAGTCGATCGCACCGCCGCCCTAGCCGCCACTACCGGCAATATCGCTTTTGCCAATACCCTCGACAGCAATCCGGGCCGGGCAAATAATTTGACGCTGCGCGCTGGCGGCAACATTACTTTTGACGGCAGAGTCGGTCAAACTCAGAGGTTGGGCCTGCTCCCGGCCGATGCTGCTAGCGTGACGGCTGCTTCCACAATTACAGCCCGCATTTTGAGCGTTAACGCGCGAGATTCCGCTAGCTTCGGGGGGGACAGCACGGCCGCTTTGGGAGCCGATATCAAGGCAGCAAATGTCCTCTTAGAGGGTAATTTAAGGACGGATGGCGGCAGCGTGAATCTGCAAGGAAGCCGCGAGGTTCGGACTGGTAATATTACCTCGAACGGTGGGAGGATTCGGGTTGAGGGAAATACTGTTGCGACAGGTGCGATCGACTCTTCATCGGCAACGGGAACTGGAGGCGCGATCGCTCTCCAAACCAATGCTGGGCCTTTAACTGCGGGAGCTTTGAACGCTTCGGGGACGATCGGCGGAAATATTGCTGTCACCTCTTCATCGGGCATTTCGGCTCTCGATATCAACTCCAGCGGCACTTCAAACGGCAACGGCGGAGGCGTTTCCCTGAGCGCGACGGATAACATTCAGTTGGGCTTTATCAATGCTCAAGGCGGCCCTGGTGGCACTGGCGGCAGGGTTGATGTGACCACCCTCGGTTTGTTTGGCTCGAACAATGTTTTCAACGATATATCGGGCAATATTTCCAGTATTTCTACTGCCGGAGGTGCGGGGGCGGGGGCGATCGCAATTCGCCACGGAGGCGCTATCGATCGACCGTTTGTAGTTGGCGGCGCGATCGACAATGGAACCCTGGGAAGCATTAATGCTGGCGAGGGAAACGCCATTTTGCCCAGTCTTGCTTTTGGGCAAACTTACACCCAAGGAAGTTTACCAAATCAGATTTCCCTAGTTACGCCTGGCCCGCCCTCTGCTCCCGCACCAATTCCCGCACCAATTCCCGCACCAATTCCCGCACCAATTCCCGCACCAATTCCCGCACCGTCTGTAGTGCCAGTAGTCCCCGTAAATCCTGATCTTGCACTGTCACTTCCTGCATCTGTGCAAGTAGAATTGCGATCGCAAAGTCGATACAAAAATTCCGAAATTAGCCCGGATATTTTCCTTCCTTCTCGCAGATTAGATTCGGTAGAGTCGGGAGTTTTAGCATTTGAGAAAACCTTTACTCGCGAATACGAAAAATATCTGGACTTGCCTGCAAGGACGCCGATTAGTAATATGTCGGTAATCTACGAAAATCTTCGCAAAAACGAAGAAATTACCGGGATTAAATCGGCGATTATTTATATGAATTGGGTCAGCAGAGCGGATGCAGGCGCTGCCAAAGAAAATGATTCTGTAATGGTGGCAAGTCAGGATTTATCTAATCTATTGCCTGTGAGAACAAACCTCGCATCCCAGCCTCCCCATCCCTTAGAAGATAAGTTTACCCAGAGGTTGCCGCCGGATGGCAAAGAAGTTTCCGATGTTCCTAACGGGGAGCATTTAGAATTAGTGTTAGTAACAGCTAACGCTCAACCAAGTCGCGTTTTAATTCCAGCGACAACGCGCTGGCAGGTGTTGCAACTAGCCGACGCCTTGCAAAGCGAAATAACAAATCCCCGCAAAAGAAGCAGCATTAGTTATTTGGATGCGGCGCAAAAACTTTATCGGTGGTTAATTGCACCAGTTGCCGCAGAATTGACAGCTTTAAATATTGATAATTTAATTGTAATTCCGGCAGCAGGTTTGCGGAGTGTGCCGTTTGCGGCCCTTCACGACGGCAAAGGCTTTTTAGTTGAGAAATACAGCATTAGCGTGATGCCGAGTCTGAGTTTAACTGATATCGGCTACGACAATATTGCGGATGATGAAATTTTGGCAATGGGGGCGTCGGTATTTGAAGATAAAGCGCCATTACCAGCGGTACCGGTGGAGTTAGAGTCGATCGCGCCACCCGATCGCGGAAAATCATTTTTGAATCAAGATTTTACTCTCGGAAATTTGCAAGCTCAGCGGGCAAATCGGCCTTTTGGTATCATTCACTTAGCAACTCACAGCGAATTCCAGCCCGGGCAACCAAAAAATTCTTACATTCAGTTGTGGGATACTAAATTACGCCTCGATCAAATGCGGCAGTTGCGATGGAATGAACCGCCAGTGAATCTGTTAGTTTTAAGCGCGTGCAGTACCGCTTTGGGCGATGCAGAGGCGGAGTTAGGGTTTGCGGGTTTGGCGGTAGCTAGCGGTGCTAGATCCGCTTTGGCGAGTTTGTGGGAAGTCAGCGATGAGGGGACTTTGGGGCTGATGACGGAGTTTTACCGGCAGTTGCGGGCCCCCAGACGCGGTGGCAATTTGATGATTAAAGCGGAGGCTTTGCGGCGCGCGCAATTGGAGATGCTGCAGGGGCGTGTACGGATTCAAGACGGGATGCTGCGAGTCGAAGGGCTTTCTATGAGTCTAACTTTGCCTCCGGAAATTGCGGCGCGGGGCGATCGAGTGCTTTTGCATCCTTATTATTGGGCCGCCTTTACAATGATTGGCAATCCTTGGTAATGAAGATGTTGAATAAAGAAGGAAAAAGAGGCGTTGCTGAATCAAGGTATCAATAGTGCAGGAACTCGAATATCCTGAAATTTTAGGTAATGTATATAGCACTCCTAAATCATTTGTGAATTTTTTACTCCCTCCCTTCTTGATAAGAGGATGATTGGGGTGCGGTAAAAAATTTACGACTCCTGCAAGGATTGCTATATGGGGTGATTTGCACTCGCTTTCATTACATGGTAATTCCCCCTATTTATACTCTAATTATGTAGCGCCCAAATCTCCTAGGAAGACTAACGGCGATCGCACTTCACTCTGTTTTGCCGGATTTTGCAGGAAACTGTGGAGCGATCGCACTGCTGACGCGAATGTTTAGCCGTCTTATTTTTAAGAAATGTTAACAAAAAATAACTTTTCTTTGAAACCTTAAGCTTTTCTTGAAATTTAGGGTATAGTTATGTATTAGAAGATACATCTACTTAATAAATTGACACTTTATAAAAAATAAATTGAGTATTAATACTGAAAAGAGGCTGTAAGAATGATTAACTTAGCTGGCTACGAGATTACCAACCAAATTCATGAAAGTAATAATTCTTTAGTTTGCCGGGGACTGAGAAAGCAAGACAGCCAAGCAGTAATTCTCAAATTTCT
>JARCMA010000293.1 GCA_030248405.1 Microcoleus sp. MP8IB2.171 | reverse complement strand
TATCCCGATACGGCCGTCAGGTTATTCAATTATATGTGGCGGTACAGCTACAACCTGCGCGCTATCTACGAAACGCCTTCTCTCCCGGCTGATTCCGATCTGTGGAGTCCCGATCGACCGGCGGCCACAAATATTTTGACTTCTGCTGTCAAAAGCGATCGCACTTTGTTAACAGAATACGAATCGAAGCAGTTGCTCTCCGCTTATGGGATTCCCACCATCGCCACATCCATAGCCACCAGCGATCGCGAAGCTGTAGAAATTGCCGATCGCCTCGGTTATCCTGTGGTGCTAAAACTCCATTCTGAGACGATTACTCACAAGACCGATGTGGGGGGCGTACAACTAAATTTAGGCGATGCTAAGGCTGTAATTAGTGCCTTTGAAGCGATCGCCCAGCGGGTACGGGCGATCGATCCTGCAGCGTTTCTCGGCGTGACAGTGCAGCCAATGGTGCGTTTGGAAGGCTACGAACTAATTTTGGGTAGCAGTATCGACCCCCAATTTGGGCCAGTCATGCTGTTTGGTTCCGGCGGACAATTAGTGGAAGTCTTTCAGGATCGATCGCTCGCACTGCCGCCTTTAAATACTACCTTAGCGCGGCGGATGATGGAGCAAACGCGCATCTATAAAGCTTTGCAGGGTGTGCGCGGGCGATCGGCAATTGACCTAGAAAAACTCGAACAGTTGTTAGTTAGTTTCAGTCAATTGATTGTAGAGCAACCTCTGATTTGCGAGATTGATATTAATCCGCTGTTGGTTTCTCCTGAAGGTGCGATCGCTCTTGATGCCCGCGTTGTTCTCAAGACAACAGAAAACCCCATTTTACCCGCGATTCGCCCCTATCCTACGCAATACGTTCAAAAATGGTCAACGGAGGGCGATCGTCCCATCACCATCCGTCCGATTCGCCCAGAAGATGAGCCGCTGATGGTGCTGTTCCACCAAGAACTTTCCGAAGAGAGCGTGTATTTGCGCTACGCTCACATGGTAAATTTAAAGCACCGCATCGCTCACGAACGTTTGACCCGGATTTGTTTTATTGACTACGATCGGGAAATGCTGTTAGTAGCCGATCGTCAAGACCCGGAAACCTTAGAACACCGGATTTTGGGAGTAGCGCGTCTGAGCAAACTCCACGGCACAAACGAAGCCGAATTTGCGCTCATCGTCAGCGATAGCTATCAGCAGCGCGGTTTGGGAACAGAATTATTGAGGCGGCTGCTGCAAATTGGTCGGGAAGAGAAGTTAAATGCGATCGTCGGCTACATTCTCAATAGCAACTACAAGATGCAGAGCCTCTGTAAAAAACTAGGATTTGAACTCCAACCAGACCGAGGCGAAGGAATGTTGAAAGCTGTTTTTGTGTGCTAATAGCAAGTTGGGTTAAATAATTCTCATTCATCACAACTAAAGTCCTCACTACAAACCTATAAAGTTTGTAGTGAGGACTTCAATCCTCAAACTCAGATGCTACTAAGCCGCAGCCAAATTTGCTGCGGCGAAATCCCAGTTAGCCAAATTATCCAAGAAATTAGTAATGTAGTCGGGACGGCGGTTTTGGAAATCCAAATAATAAGCGTGTTCCCACACATCCAAAGTCAACAACGGAGTTTGACCGTGTGCTACAGGCGTGTCAGCGTTAGCAGTTTTGGTAACTTTCAAAGTACCGTTGTCCACAACCAGCCAAGCCCAGCCGCTACCGAACTGAGTTGTCGCAGCAGCCTTAAATTCTTCTTTGAATTTGTCGAAGCTGCCGAAGTCGGCGTTGATTTTGTCAGCTAAAGCTCCTGTCGGAGTGCCGCCGCCGCCCGGTGCGAGGGAATTCCAGAAAAAATTGTGGTTCCAAACTTGACCTGCATTGTTAAAAATGCCTGCTTTGGATGGGTCTTTAGCAGATTCCTTGACAATTTCTTCAAGGGATTTGCTGGCCATTTCAGTCCCTTCAATCAGTTTATTCAGATTGGTGACGTAAGCAGCGTGGTGCTTGTCGTGGTGGAACGAAAACGTGTTGGCCGACATATGAGCTGGTTCTAGGGCGTCAGCGGCGAAGGGTAATGGTGCGAGTTCAAATGCCATTGTGTTCAATCCTCTCTGGATTACTTTTGGTTTTTCGGTTGACTTTCCGGCTTTTGTATGATTAAAGCCGAGAGTCACTAGCTTGAGTTTATCAAGCTGTGGTAAATAATTCTTTACAATTTTCATATTTTATAGCAGTTGCGGCATTTTAGCATTCAGACTTCTATTTTTTAGATATCAAAGCTACTTATTGCCAGCTTCAATTAGCATAAAGCATCACTAAATGTCAAGCCACCTGGGAGACAAATAAAAGTGTGTGTGAAATTGTCAACCGATCGAAATTTTATGAGACTGATAAATAGATTAAACCTGTAAATTGTCAAAGATTAACCTAAGTTCAATTAAGCTGTAAGAAAGTCAAACAAGTTGCAGGAGCTGTCAATGGAAAAGCGTTTAAACAACTCGTCCAGTAACCCCCCTCAATGGTTGAATCTGCAATTAATCGTCACCGCTCTGGAAACAGTCCAAGACTTAATTGTAATTTCCCTATGTATTGGTTTGTTTTGTTTCATGGTAATCGAACTGCGAGAAATGTTCTTCTCGCTGCTACCTCCTTTGAATTTCAAGCAAGTCACTGCCGACATTCTATTTTTATTAGTTTTAGTGGAATTATTTCGGTTGCTAATTATTTACTTGCAAGAACAAAGAGTTTCGATCGGCGTAGCTGTGGAAGTTTGTATTGTATCAGTTTTGCGAGAAGTGATAGTGCGGGGAGTGCTGGAAACTCCCTGGGTTCAAATATTATCAACAGGCGCATTTTTGCTGGTTTTGGGAGTGTTGTTGGTAGTCCGAGTTTGGTTGCCGCCAACCTTCGAGGGAATTGACCCGGAACGCCGCATGGCTAGTAGAAAGAGAAATCTATCAGAGCCTGAATCTTCTGCCGAGCCTGTTGCAGTCAATAGCAAGTTTAATTCTCATTGAGTATGGCCCGACAGGCGATTTTAGATTTTAGATTTTAGATTTTAGATTTACTCTGATATTGCTTGTCACGTTACCAGCCATCATTTCCAGTAAAACTGAGATGTTGCACCATTGTCAATAACGGGCAAGATGCCCGTTCCACAAAGAGTAGATTTTCTTGTGGGGTGGGCATCCTGCCCGCCCAAAAAATGATTATTGAAAATGGTGCAAGACGTGAGGTCAAATCAACCTGATAACATTTGTAGTGAGGACTAAAATCCTCTGAAAATACAGAGGATTTTAGTCCTCACTACAAACACAAGCTTCATCAGTCATTGCCAGTTCCTCAAATCTAAAATCTAAAATCTAAAATCTAAAATGGTATTACCCGTTAGCCTGCAATTCCTGCAACCGGGCAAACACTTCTTTAGAATGAATCGCCGGATTCACCTTCACAAAAGTTTCCCGCAAAACGCCTTCAGGGTCAATAATAAAACTGTGTCGCGCCGAAATAAAACTCATCCAAGAACCGTAAGCTTTACTCACTTTACCGTCGGTATCAGCTAACAGCGGAAACTTCAAACCTTCCGAATCGCAAAATTCCGCGTGGGAGTTGACATCATCAGCGCTAATGCCGATAATTTGAGTATTCTTTGCCAAGTATTTCGGCAAGTCTTGCTGAAATCGACGCGCTTCGATCGTACATCCCGAGGTAAAGTCTTTCGGATAAAAATAGACTACCAGCCACTTACCGCGATAATCGGACAGGGAGACTTGTCCGTCGCCGCTGTTTGTCGGCAAACTAAAATCCGGTGCGGCTTGATTCACCGTCGGAAGCTTGCCACCGAGGGCAAATGCAGGTGTGGCAAAATTGAAACTTAGAAAAACTAGACAAATTGCCAATAAAGTGCTAAAAAACTTGCGACGGGACATCATAAATTTAGAAGTAGAACTGTACTTAAGACAAGTTTACAGTTTTCTGATTAAATGGGTAGGGGCAATTCGCGGATTGCTTCTAAAACCCAAAGATCACTCACTCAAATAGCAATTTACCCATGAGCGCTGCACTCCCGTTAACAGGCAAAGCTATAGTAGTCCAGGTAATTAACGGTCAACCCGTTACGATCGAAGTAGACGGCACTAATGCCCCGATTACTGGGGGAAATTTTGTTGACTTAGTTGAACGCGGCATTTACGACGGGGTGATGTTTCACCGAGTTGTGCGCCAGCCAGAGCCTTTTGTGGTGCAAGGAGGCGATCCGCGCAGCAGAGATACTTCAATTCCAGCAAGTCAATTGGGAACGGGTAATTTTATTGACCCGGATACTAATCAGGGGCGTTTTATTCCTTTGGAAATTAAGCCCCAAGGCGCCGCGCAACCTGTTTACAACCAAGTTGTAACCCAGACGCCGCAGTTGCAACACACTCGCGGGGCTGTGGCAATGGCTCGTTCTAATGCTTTGGATTCGGCTTCTTCGCAGTTTTATTTTGCTTTGGATGATTTGCCATTTTTGGATGGTAATTATGCTGTTTTTGGCAACGTTATTCAAGGTTTTGAAACGGTGAATGCGGTGCAGCAGGGCGATCGCATTTCTACCGCAAAAGTCGTTCAAGGAATCGTCCCCAGTCGGGTTTCCAGCGTAATTAGCGATGTGAATTTACTCAACGATTTAATTAATAGTACCAATTTCGTAAATCTATCTTTGCGAGCGCTCAGATTGCCAAACGCCCCCAACAACTATCAAGTCACTTCCCAAGACTCTCAGCAAAATCCCAGCGGTGTAGTGGGAGGTAGCGCAAACGATCGCATAACTGGTTCACCGACGGATGATGCAATTAATGGTAGCCAAGGCAATGATACCATCAGTGGCGAAGCGGGTGACGACTTTTTGCGAGGTGGTAAAGGTAACGACTTAATTACGGGTGGTGTTGGTAACGATATTTTGATTGGAAATCTCGGCGACGATAATCTCGATGGCGGTGCTGGTAACGACTTTTTGCGAGGCGGCAAAGGAAATGATGTTTTAACCGGTGGTGATGGCAATGATGTTTTAGTTAACGATGATGGCAATGACACTTTCACTGGCGGTAGCGGTGCAGACACTTTTGTTGTAAGTACCTCGGACATAACTACGTTGTTGTTGCAGGATGACAACGATATAATTCTTGATTTCAAACCGGAAGAGGGCGATCGCATTGGCATTAGTACCAGCAATTTATCAAATGTTTCATTCATTGCGTCTGGAAGCAACACTATCATTCCATTGGTAGGTGGTGGAAGGGTTGTGGTTCAAAATGTCCTCCCCGCAGTAGTTCAAAATGCTACTTTTGCAATTACGGCTAGTAATTCTTCCCCGTTTGATGGCTTGCTACCGGGAGATCCCATATTGAGAATTGGCTAATTTTGCCACAATTAGATCTCGGACTTTTTTAAGAAGTCCGGGAGCTGAGGAAATTTATTACCATAACTGTTTGATTTTAGCAACTGCATCGTAATGATCTTCTATTTTACCCTGCTGTTTAAAAAGTTCTGATGCTTTCTGAAAATCCTCAAATCCCCCTTGAACATCTCTCAACTTATCCAGGATTGTTTGCAGATATGCCCCTGGGGGAGCGATCGCAACTGCCTGCTGCAAGTATTACTTTGTAGCGATATTGCACTGGCAAATCCCGATCGAACTTGCGGTCATCTTATACCAGGTTTTTAGGAAAAATATTAGTTTTGCAGCGAGGCATCTGTGAAGCAACCGGGTTTCTAGCTCAAAGCGGGTCTAACACAACCTGAGTTAAGTTTGTGCTTGCGCCAATCCTGATTAACCTTTCACTACACTAATATTTTTGAGTAATCTTGCTGAGGAAAGTTGCCGATTATTTGCTATGCTTTGATTAGACATCAATAATTTATGGCGCAACTTAGTGTCAATGAAAAGAGTTATGAGGTTGAAAACTTTCTTCGCGGCAGTGTTGGCGATCGTCCTGTTCACTCTCTACTTAACTCCTCCTGTGATGGCCGCAAATTCGGAGGATTTGAGTCACCTATTAAAAGATAATTGGTGCGTCAGCTTTCTGTGGAAGCAATGCGATTTGAGCGCTGTCGATTTGCGGGGAGCTAATCTCCAAGAAGCCAATTTGAGCGGCGCTAATTTGTCCGGCGCTAATTTGTCCGGTGCTAACTTAAAAAATGCGGATCTTTCTGACGCAGACCTCACCGGCGCTAATTTAGCAAATGCTGATATTTTAGGCACGGATCTCAGTCGAGCTAATTTGACCGAAGCTAATTTCAACTTCACGAAGTTGTGGGACGCTAATCTGACTTTGGCAAATCTGAGCCGCGCCAATTTACAAGATGCTAATGTCTTAGATTCTCGACTTTGGGGAAGCAATCTTACCCAAGCTAATTTAACGGATGCGACGCTGCACGGTGCTGACTTGCAATATGCTAATTTGGCCGACACTAATTTAACAGGTGCTGACTTGCACAGCTTCTTTTTCCGAGGTTCCAAACAAGTCACTAATTTGAGCAATGCTAATTTAGAAGGCGCTATTTTAACGGGAGCAAATCTCAGAGGTGCGGTGCTGGCAGGGGCAATAATGCCGGACGGGTCTATTAATGAAGAAAGTGGCTTTAATTTAAAGTAGAGTAAAATTAAAGTCTGCTTGAAGAATTTCAACAACAGCCTTTCGGGCCGATTTCGCAGTCAATGAATTATCGGGTGTAGCTGCGCCCGTTGCCAACAGCTTGTTGAGGATGCTGTCAAGATATTAATTTAAACCAGGGTGCGATCGACCTTTTAACTCCTAACCAGTAAATATTGCTAAAATCTTAAATCTCAAACCGAACCTGCCCGCATCTGTTACAATTTTCAACAAAGCCAGAACAGCCCCGAACCTGAAGTCACCTGCCTAGGGATACAAGCCCCCGACAGGAGTCGTGAAGAGCAAAAAAATTAGATATTTAGTTGAAACTCCCAGATTCATCTGTAGAGTCAATCTAAAATCTAAAATCTAAAATCGCTAGACTGTGGAGTCAATCTAAAATCTAAAATCGCTAGACTGTGGAGTCAATCTAAAATCTAAAACCTAAAATCTAAAATCTAAAATCGCTAGACTGTGAAGTCAATCTAAAATCTAAAATCTAAAATCTAAAATCGACTGATGGAAACCCTGCAAACTCAACTTTACGAACTCGCACAATTTGCTAATAATTTAGTAAATACTCAACTGACAAACCTCAGTTTAGTCAGCGTCGGAGTCATCTTTCTGGCAGGGTTGCTAACGAGCTTAACGCCCTGTATGCTTTCAATGTTGCCGATCACGATCGGCTACATCGGTGGATACGAAGCAAAAAGTCGCCTGCAAGCTGCAGCCCAGTCTGCGTGGTTTTCCCTGGGATTAGCCACCACCCTTGCGGGTTTAGGTATTGTAGCATCATTTGCCGGACAAGTTTACGGCAAAATTGGCCTGGGTTTGCCGATTCTTGTCAGCATTATTGCTATTCTAATGGGGCTGAATTTACTCGAAGCTTTACCCTTACAAATGCCGTCTTTCGACGCTGTGGGGTGGGTGCCGAAAGATTTGCCGGCGGGCGTGCGATCGTACTTATTGGGCTTAACTTTTGGTTTGGTAGCGTCTCCCTGCAGCACGCCGGTTTTAGCTACACTCTTAGCTTGGGTTTCCAAAACGGGAGATACAGTTTTAGGTGGTGTGTTGCTGCTGTTTTATGCTGCTGGCTACGTCGCTCCGCTGATTATAGCAGGTACTTTCACTGCTAGCATTAAAAAGTTGTTAGAATTACGTCGGTGGTCTAGTTGGATTACGCCTGTTAGCGGCGTTTTGCTAGTAGGATTTGGCGTTTTCTCTCTGCTTTCCCGCATCCTTCCCGCTTAAGTTTAGTAGTAAGGACTTCAGTCTTTATTTAAAGATATAGCAATCTCTACTGAATGCGTGAATTAAGTTGTTTTTAACGAACCGCGAAGACGCGAACAACACGAAGGAAGAAAGAAAGAAAAGAGAAAGACTTCAAAATTGATTGAGACTTTTTCAATAAAAATAATAATATTTTGTTCATCTTTTGTTTTTCCCTCCTCTTTCTTCCTTCTCCCTTCTTCCATCCGTTACATCCCTTACACAATCCGTTGCCGAACTTCCTTCCTTCCTTCCTTCCTTCCTTCCATCCGTTACATCCGTTACACAATCCGTTGCCGAACTTCCTTCATAATTACCAATGACATCAAAAGAAGTATTTCTATCTAAACTATCAAACTGGGCGACTGCCCCTCAAAGGTTTTTCAAGCGAGAAATCTTGCCGGTGCTAGCAGATTTGCGGCTGGCAATTATCTTGCTACTGACGATCGCATTTTTCAGCATTTCCGGCACTGTCATCGAACAAGGCCAATCAGTAGAGTTTTACCAATCTAACTATCCAGAACACCCGGCTTTGTTCGGCTTCCTAACTTGGAAAGTTGTACTAATTGCAGGACTAGACCACGTATACCGCACTTGGTGGTTTTTGTCAATCCTAATTTTGTTCGGCAGCAGCTTAACAGCTTGTACATTTACCCGACAATTTCCCGCATTAAAAGCCGCCCGCCGCTGGAAATTTTATGAAGAACCAAAGCAGTTTGAAAAATTAGCTCTCAGTGCGGAATTAGAAACAGTTGGTTTAACTTCGTTAGAACAACTTTTGCAGCAAAAAAACTACCGTATATTTCGAGAAGGCGAAAAAGTTTATGCTCGCAAGGGAATAATTGGTAAAATCGGCCCGATTATTGTTCACGCCAGTATGCTAATTATTTTAGCTGGGTCGATGTGGGGCGCGATGACGGGATTTCTCGGTCAAGAAATGGTTCCCAGCGGCGAAACATTTCAGGTGCAGAATATCATGGATGCGGGGCCTTGGGCGGGGCCACAAATACCGAAGGATTGGTCGATGCGAGTTAATCGGTTCTGGATCGATTATAGTCCGAGCGGTGCGATCGACCAATTTTACTCTGATCTGTCAGTTTTGGACAAAACAGGCCAAGAGGTCGATCGCAAAACCATTCACGTTAACGAGCCCCTCAGATACCGGGGAGTCACTTTTTATCAAGCAGATTGGGCAATAGCCGCCGTGCGAGTTCGCCTCAACAAAAGCCCGGTTTTACAATTGCCAATGGCTCAGTTAGACACCCAAGGTAAAGGCCGAATTTGGGGTGCTTGGATTCCGACAAAACCAGATTTGAGTGCGGGAGTTTCTCTGCTAGCAAAAGATTTGCAAGGAACGATGTTAGTGTACGGTACGGATGGCCAATTGTTAACTACAGTTCGCGCAGGCACGGCGGTAGAAGTTAATGGAGTCATGCTGACAATTGACGAAGTTGTAGGCAGTACGGGATTGCAAATTAAAGC